>JACDAU010000383.1 GCA_013695265.1 Chloroflexia bacterium | reverse complement strand
TCGCCCTCGCGGGTACGGTGTTCGCCGGGCCCACCCCGTGGATGGCGGACGGGTTCTAGGGTCAATACCTTTCAAATAAGGCATAGTTGGGTCTTCGCGGGTGCGTCCGTCGATACATTGGGTGTAGTGTGCTGTCCGGATAACGCCACCGCATCACGCCAGGAGGCAGCGGCAGGTTGTGGAGGGGGCTCGCCACCTCGGCGTTTGAGCCTGAAGTTACTCATCTTGCGCTTGACCACACGCGGGTTGGAACGCACTCTGCGCTCTGGCAGCCTCTTCGCGGCAATGTCACGCAGCAAGCGGGCATAGAGCTGGGGCAACTGCTCGGGAGCGATCATCTGGAACTCCGCGATGGCATCTGCTGTCACCCTCACGGCGTGCACGAAGCTGAGCCTGTCCGGGTCTATGTCGGCTGCGAGCGCCGCCTCGTGCATCACTGCTCGGATGGCATAGTGTGCTATCAACAGCCCGTACAACTCCTGGATCACCCCCACCGGCTTGAGGCTTCTGAGCGTACGTCCCGCCAACCGCTGATGCGTGTCCGTCTCATCTATGGTTATCTCTATCTCCCACCGTTCGTGATACCCACACGCCAACTCCAGCGCCGGATACTCGGTGTGGCTCAGCAGGCTGGTCACGAGCCGATAGCGCTGGCCGCAGCCAGGCAAGGACGGGTCGGTGAGGGTGTACTCAACGATGCGCACAAGCGTCCGCTCGCTCTTGCGCCGCTTGCGCTGCGCAGGGTATATCCACGCCAGATACGTCCCGTCGGGAAGGGTGCGTACCGGCTTTGGCTTGACATGCGCCGGCATGCGAGCCAGCACGTGCGCCCCGCGTCCCCTGATGCCAACCGCAAAATCATACGAGTACAGACTGCGGTCGATCATCACGAGCATCCCTGTCCCCACCGAGCGTAATAGCCGCCTCGCGCCCACCTCCTCACTGGTATGGCAAGGCCAGAAACCAGCGTCCACAATGGCGTGGGTGCCGCACTCCGCCAGAGATACTGCTTGCACCTGCGGGAAAGCACTATCTCCTCGCCCACCGTTGTGCTTGCCGAACGCCACCAGGTTCTCGGGCGTGTCCGGCACATCCTCGGTGGTGCCGTCTATGGCCATCAGCCGCAGCCCGAACAAGTAAGCCCCGTTGGTAGCGGGCGTGGCCAGGGGTTTGCACACTTGGTGGAACAACGCTGCCAGCGGGCGAGCGCCCAACTGGTACCGTCGGTATGTGAGCGCAGGCTCAGTCGGCAGCCGATACTCGGGATCGTGCCAGATAAAACGCAGCCCCTGAGAGAGCTTGCGCATCACGTGCCCCATCGAGACGTGGGTGAAGATGTTCATCGCGATCACCAGATATACCACCACGCGCATCGTGAGCTTACGCTCCCGCTCTTCCCGCACCCCTTCGGACTCAAGCACCACACGAACGACATCTTCGCCCACTACCCGGCTGAGAGCTTCCACCCGTAGCTCACTGCTGAACTTGCTTTCCCGGACAGGCTCACGTAATCTGTACCCCACGAGGTGACTCCTTGGCTAGCTTCCGATTTCGACACTCGAAAGTATGCCGGAAGAGTCACCTCTGCCCTTATTTGAAAGGTATTGGGGCTAGGACATGGCAGCCGTCCCGTGAAAGCGGCGGTGCGGTGCTGTAACATCTCGGCAGGGGCGTTCAATTGAACGCCCGCATTCTTGAAAAACCGTCCATCCGAACGAGTGTATACCGGCCAAGCTCTACCGGACTCGGGGTCACACGCCGATGCTTTGCAAGTACCGCCGGCTGACTGTAGCACTCTCCAGCGCCGTGGCTTTCTGAGTCACGTCCGTCTCGGCGATCACCCAACCGGTGAAACCTGCCTCTTCCATAACGCCGAAGAGCGCGGGGAAATCAACACAGCCCTCTCCCAATTCGGCAAACACGCCGTTTCCGGTGAACATGCCGTAGTCCCAGCTATCGTCCCTGCCGTCCGTCACCACAGAGTCGTGCACGTCCTTCAGATGCATCGTCCGAATGCGGCTGGCATACGCTCGGTAAAACGCCAGAACGTCCGCGCCAGCCCACGCGAGGTGCCCGGTGTCCGGTCCCAGGAAGAGGAGGTCCGGGTCCGTGAATGAGAGCAAGCGGTCCATCTCCGCATGGGTTTCGATCACGGTGCCCACGTGATTATGAAAGCAGCTTCGCACGCCGTGGTCCAAGGTGATTGCAGCCACCGCGTTGAGGGTTGAGGTGAGTTGATCCCATTCAGCATCGGCCAAGCCGTCCTCCGCGCGCACCTGTCCTGCAAGCTCCCGGCGGGCCTTGCCACCACGGGTCATATAATCAAAGCCCCTCGCCGCCACGTACAGCTCAGTACAGCCGAGCTCCCTTGTGTACCGTGCCTGCTGTGTGGCTGCGCGTAGGATCTCGTCGCGCCGATCCTCGCGCCAGAACTCCGCGCTGAAATAGCCCGGCGCCGGTCGGAGCCCGTGACGTCCATACATCTCGACGGTTGCAGCCGCCGTACGGTCGTTCTGCGGTCCAGCCGGCGCACCTTCGTAGCCGGCGCGAGCGATCTCTCTCAAGATCTGATCCTCGGTGCATTTATTGTCCCACGTGATCTGGCCACAGCCGACGACAACCCCGTGCATATTCGCCTCCCATATCTTCCTCTGTTGCGCGACAGTCACGGCTCCAACGGCTTTACTCGCAGCGCTTCAGTGAGTCGAGTCTAGACAATGCAGACAAGATCGTCAATCGATTGGCAGGCACCTTTTCGATTCCAGCCCTGTCCGAAGCGCAGACCGGAGCCGGTAGATACCGACGCTGGATCGTAAGCTGCGACATGGAACGACCGCGCAGAAATGAGAAGGCAGTCGGTCAGATAGCCCATCAACGTGTAGGGTGTTGTACCGTCCCGTTCTCGTTCAGAACATCAGCCGCTAGTGCACGGCCTCGGTTCCACGTACGCCAGTCGCCCCGCGAGCGCCGCCCTGATGTTTGTCGAAGCTGCTCGATAAGAATGGTTCTGTCGGCCGCGGCGAGGCTCGGCAGACCGTTTATGAGCGTAGGCACGGCATCATCGCTCAAGGAGGCGGCGTACGCTGAATCGAAGCGTTTCCCTTCGGCGGCGCGCTCGATGTTTGTTCGCGCTATGTACGCGTCTGGATTGATGGCGTTCAGGACCGTAAGGAATACGAAACCGGCCACGAGTGCGCCGAACGCAAACCTGCTGCGGCGGCCTCGCAAGACGGTTAGGAGCAGCCACACGAACACCACGGCGAGCCAGGCCATGAACGCCGTGGTGTACAGACGGAGCTCCGTCAGCCCGAACTCCTGCTGGTACAGACGCATGCGTACCAGCGCCGACTCCATGATGATGAACAGCAATGCAATGAGGACACCGGCCAAAAGGCGGAAGCCGCGTAGCGTCGCGCGACTCTCCTTGCGCAGCACCCACTCCCCCAATAGCAAGAGCGGTAGCACGAGCGCCGCAACTGCGACGAGCTCGAAGAAGCCGCGGCGCGCGTACTCCGCGTACGTCCAGCCAGCAGAAGACTCCACTAATGCAGTGCCCCCAAACAAATACCCGAGCTGCACGAGCACGAACGCGAGAAACAGCAGGTCCAAAAGCCCGAGCACGATGCCGGTCTCCACTATGCCGAGCGAGAGCACGTGAGGACAGCGACGTATCGGGTTCCGAACGTCACTTGACAGGAGCGCCTGCCGCAAATACCCGCCCGCGAGCCACGCCCAGAAACCGAACAGAAAGCCGTGACTGACGACCGCCCGCACGTCCCATGCAAACAGATTGGTCACCAGCCCCTCGAACACCGCGTCCGCGGCGGCAAAGAGGCAGCCAAAGAGCAGGACCAGCGGCAGCCCTATCGTGAGACCGCGCCCGATATCGGCCATCTGTGGTGACCACCGCGTGCGCGATACTCGACTCCGATCGAAGTCGCTGAACACAAGCAGAACCGGCCCGAGCCAAGTCCCTAACGCCGCCACACTCAGGCCGAACAGATAGTCCGTCACTCCCGCCACCCGTACTCGGCCAGCGCGAGAGCGCCCCGCCGCGAGGCCGAGCGCCACTGCCACCGCGAGGATATTGAGCCCCACAAGGGTTGGCGAATCGCGCCAAGCGATGGCGGCAGCGAACAAAAACGCCGGCAGTAGCAACCATCGCACGCCCCCACGAAGCTGAAGGCGCTGCAATCGCGCGATGATGAGGAGCCCAATGGTCAGCGCCGCAGTCCAGAGACCGGCGTTGAGCCCCCACGGCGTCGCTCGCAGCAGGCCGTCCCCGAGCAACCCCAACGCGACTGATGCCGCGACAAGTCCAAGCGCTATTGGGGACTTAACCTCCGGTGCGGTTTGGACGGCTGACACCGCTACTCGGCTTCCAAAATCAGGATCACGGCGCCGGTCGCCTGCACGGGGTACGATTCCGCTACCGGACCATCAAACCACGCTCGGACTCGCTGTCCCGTTCTGAGATCCCTGGCGGATCCAGCGCGAACCACGCCGACATCCTGCTTGAGGATTCGCGTCTGGCCGCGAATGCTCACCTGCGCCTTGTCGGAGCCTGATTGCGCCGCAGGTTTCTCTTCAACCAGAACCCCAATGAGAGCCTTGCCGACGGGGGTCTGGGCGGGTCCATCACCGCTCGCTACCGGCGAATCTGGGTCACCCTCATCCTGCTGACCCGCGGACGTCGTTCCGCGCAGCACCTGCGTGATCTCTCCAGTGATGGACGGGGCCGCAGCGGGGAGTGTTGTTTCGACACCGGCCGTGCCGTCCCCACCAAACAGGGAGCTGTTGACTTGAAGAAACCAGTACAGCGCACCGGCAACCACGAGTATCGAAATCGCACCACCCATCATCCACCCGATGCGATGGTCGCGTTGTGCGTATTGAGTTGACACAGAAAGCCTCCGTGTGCGCGCGCCGTGCCGCGCAACTGTGTTGACTTGGAATTAAGATCGATCTGTTTTAACGAACGTCGCCAGGGCCAGAAAGTTCCCACACCGTTCCCTGCTGTGTCGTGTGTTGGTGCTACATCGTCACCTTTCCGAGTGGTGGTCCCGCTCGTCTCCGTTCTGGGATCGAGAAGCCCCGGCTTGCCAGCAAACTGCATTCGGTTCTCGCTATAATACATACGTATATGTACAAGTGAACAAGTAAATAGGGGGAGCGATTCGTGGAGCGCCTCGACCCACCGATGCAAGCATTATTGGAAACATACAAGGCCCTCGCTGACGAAACAAGACTTCGAATTCTCGGCCTGGTAGCCGAGCGGCCCTATAACGGGCGTCAGCTCGCCGAGGCGCTGGAAATCTCCCAACCGGCGGTTTCCCATCACGTCGAGCGGCTCCGGCGAGTTGGACTCCTGCGCGAGATGCGGGAGGGAAAGGAACGCGTGTACGGCTTGAACCGTGAAGTTCTCACCTCCATCGCCCGTGAGCAACTCGCGCAGTCGCGCATCGAGGTCGACGATGACGTTGGGCGTGTGCTTCGAGACTTCTTCGAGGGTGACCGGCTCAAGAGCATTCCGGCACAGCGAAAGAAGCGTGTCGTCGTGCTCCGCGAACTTCTCAAGCGCTTTGAACCGGCGCGCCGCTACGCCGAGCGCGAGGTGAATGAGATCCTCGGTCAGGCGCACGAGGACGTGGCGACGTTGCGTCGCGAGATGGTGATGTACGGCCTTATGAATCGCGAACGGGGCAGCTACTGGCTTGCCGAGAATGAGCCCGAGCGAGGCCGAAACGTCGCACAGGAAATGGCTTAGGCGGGGAGCTGGGCTGGGAACTTTACGGGCCGACGCCACGCCACGAGGAGATTTGATAATGGAGAGAACTCGGAGTAATAACCTGGAGCGAATGACGCTCAGGGCCGTGCCTCGAAACTCCCCCGAGCGTTTCTTTCGCAAGGGCCGTCTGGTGACCATGCCAGCAAAGCGCAAGAACGTGTTGCTCGTGCTAAGTGACATCGTGGGGGGCCTTGAGCGCGATCGAGCGTACGCCGAGGAGGAGGTCAACACCATTGTGCTCCGGTTTCACGATGACCACTGCAGCCGCCGCCGAGTGCTTGTCAATGAGCGATTCCTGCGAAGGGAGGCAACCGGCAGCCGGTACTGGCGTGCGGATCGGTAATTCCAAGACACCGTAGTAACAGAAGCTGAGATCGCCGCGAACCAAAGCTATTTGGGCCTGGGACGCTCTTCCACAGTCATGGTGCGTGCGTTCCTGTCGTTTTTGGGACACGTTGAGGGCGGTACGCTTGCCGTCTCCTGTGCGCTCGTTTCCGCCTGCGTGACTGTGCTCTTGCCAGCCACCGGCCGGTTAGGGATACCCGCTATTGGCCGGTACTACTGCGACAACCAAGTACCGAAGTCGGCGCGTCAGACCGTGGCAACTACTATGGAAAAACCTCCAGGTCTTTTGACCTGGAGGTGCGGGTCACTTCAATGGGACAATGCAAGTCAATAAGATGGGGCGCATCTTACGACGCTGAAAGTCTTTTTGTGTGCATCGCCCGTACGTCAGTAGTGCCGACTTTACTGCGAGGGCCAACCCATGAACGGACCTGTGTTCGTCGCGTCCATCGTGCGCCGGACCTCTACGATTCCCCACTCTGGGGCAAGCCGTGCGACGTGTTCTACGGGCCGGTGGTGCTTTGCCATCATTGCGATCCTGGATCGCGTCGAGCGCCACGTCCGAAAGGTTGTTACAATTGCCATCAATGCCGTGCTCCTTGCCTGTACATGCTTTTATTTGCCGAGTTTATAAGCGTCCGTGCGCCCTACCACTAGTATATACTCACTATTGTGTAAGATCAAGTAATTTCGTGCACAAACAGGGAGATTAACGCAATGTTAACAGCGGAGCGTCGCCGGTACATTCTGGAGGTTCTGGGACGAGACGGCAAGGTGCTGATTCCGGAGCTCAGCACCGACCTTGAGGTCTCAGAGGACACCGTCCGCCGGGACCTTCGAGACCTCGCGGGTGAGGGCCTGCTTCAGCGGGTACACGGCGGGGCGCTGCCCCGGTCTCCTTCGACCGCGAACTACGCGGCTCGCCAGCAGCAAGCACCAGACGCCAAGGCTCGAATCGCGCGGGCTGCTGCTGGCCTGATCACCAATGACCAGGTCGTCCTGCTCGATGGCGGCACTACGGCGCTGCAAGTTGCCCAACATCTCCAGCACGAGCTGCGCGCAACGATCATCACGCCAAGCCCGCCCATCGCGGTCGCTCTTGCCGAGCACCCGAACATCGAGGTTATCGTGCTTGGCGGTAAACTCTACAAGCACGCCTTGGTTGCGGTCGGCGCGGCCACGCTCGATGCCCTGCGCATGGTCCGCGCAGACCTGTGCATGCTCGGAGTTGGAGGTCTCCATCCTGAGTTGGGTGTCAGCACGGACAACTTGGAAGAAGCGTACGTCAAGCGCGGAATGATCGACAGCGCCGCGGAAGTCGTCGCACTTACGTCGGCTGAGAAGATCAATACCGCAAGCCCGTATATTGTTGGTCCACTCTCGCAACTCGACTACATCGTCACCGAGAGCGAAGTGCCCGACCACCTGCTCCGGCCCTATGAGAACGCCGGTATCGCCGTCATCCGGGCGTAGTGCTAGCGGCCCGCCAGCTACGGGCCCGAGCAGGACCGATTCGTCGTTCACACTGTCTAGTTGACAGGCCAAGCTGGCTCGCCTAGTATACGCACACACATCGCCAGGTCTGGGAACAGTGAGAGGAGTGGCAATGAGTGTGACGACCGACAGGTTGGCGATCCATGGCGGGGAGCCTGCGGTCAAGCGCCCGCTCAATCAGTACAAGGGCGCGGCGCTGATCGACGAGGAAGAAAAAGCCGCTGTGCTAGACGTCCTGACCGCCCAGTCGCTCTTTCGCTATTACGGCCCACACCTCCTCGAAAAGACCGCAGCCTTTGAAGCCGGCGTGGCCGCGCACCTCCGGGTACCGTATGCGGCGGCGTGCTCATCGGGAACGGCTGCGTTGCGCATGGGCCTCATCGCGCTCGGCGTGGGCGCGGGTGACGAGGTGATCGTTCCTGCGACGACGTTTATCGCTTCCGTCAACGCCGTCGTCGCCCAGGGCGCTATCCCGATATTTGCCGAGGTGGACGAATACCTCTGTCTAGATGCCGCAGCAATCGAGCCGCTACTCACGGAGCGCACTCGGGCGATCATGCCCGTGCACCTAAACGGCGTCGCGGTCGACATGCATCCCCTGATGGCGGTGGCGCGTCGTCACGACGTCGCAGTGCTTGAAGATACCGCCCAGGCGTGTGGCAGTTCGTATCGAGGAACGAAGCTCGGCACAATCGGCGATGTTGGTGCATACAGCTTCCAGTTGGAGAAGAATATCACGAGCGGCGATGGCGGGCTCCTCGTAACGCGCGACGAGGATCTGTATAAGCGCGCGGTGAAGTACAGCGACCAGGGCGGCCAGTTTCCGATCCAGAGTGGTGGGGTTCGCGACCTTGTAGGCGGCGAGGCGTATCTAGGCGAGAACTTGCGAATGACCGAGATCGCCGGCGCGATCCTCGGCGTTCAACTCCGGCGGCTCGATGCCATGCTTGAGCGTGTGGCCCAGGCCCGGCAAACGGTCCTGTCGGCCATCGATGATCTGCCGGTGCAGTTCCCAACGCCTGACCCAGATCGCGATCAGCACGCGCTCGGCATTCTGTTCTACCTCGCTGCTGCGGAACAGGCGGGTGACTTCGTGCACGCCCTGCGTGCCGAGGGTGTGCCTACGGCACAAGTGTACGGCGGCAAACCGGTGTACGCAAACCCGCAGGTGCTGGAGCAGCGCACGATGACCCGAACCTGTCCTTTCCGGTGTTCCTGCACCGATCACCGCCGCGTCTCGTACCAAATGGGGATGTGTCCACGTACCGAGGATCTGCTAGCGCGGAGCGTCGGCGTCGCGCTTGGTCCGAAGATGGACGATCGGGATTTATCGGACATCATCCGCGGCATCCGCAAAGTGGCAGCGCACCTAGCTTGATGACGCGAATCGCGACGGGCGCCAACAACTGCTAAAGATGGAGGCGATAGATTTGACCGACATTCGTGAGCTGACTGGCAACGACCTGCCCGCCTTGCTCGACCTTTGCACGCGTGCGCTTCCCTTGGATGCCTTCTCCCTGCCCCTGTTGCACTCCCGCATAATGGAGGAGCCGGAGCATCAGCCCTCCTTGCAACTCGCCGCGTGGAACGGCGACCAACTGGTTGGTGCGATGCTGGCAGGTGTTCGGGATGGCGCGCAGGAGCCGTCAGTCGCGATCCGCCTGTTTGCCGTTGAGCCGTCCGTGCGCAGAAAAGGCGTCGCCACCGGTCTGTTGCGCGAGATCGAGAGCCGGGTGCGGCGCGACGGTCATCGTCGATTGACGGTTGCACAGCAGGCGCCCGTCTACTTTTGGCCCGGCGTTGACGTGCGCTACACTCCCGCGATTTGCTTCCTGGAAGCGAACGCCTACGAGCGAACTGGTGAAGCGATAAACATGGACGTGGATTTGTCGATCCGCGACTGGGATGCCACTGAGGTGGAGGCGCGGCTGGCGACGGATGGATACGAGGTCCGACGATTACAAGCCGAGGACCGGGAAGGGTTCGTCGCCTGGATGCGCGAGGCGTGGAACCCGACATGGGCGTACGAGGCGCTGGAGTCCTTGAAGAACGATCCTGTCTCCACGTGGGTCGCAACACGAGGCGAGACTTATCACGCGTTCGCCTCGTACGACTGCACCGCCTTTGCTGGCGGCTTCGGTCCCACCGGCACAGACGAGCGCCTGCGCGGCAAGGGGATCGGTACCGTCCTCTTCAACCGGTGCATGCAGGACATGCGCGCGCTCGGCTACTCGAAATGCGAGGTGTGCTGGACCGGCCCTGTCGCGTTCTACGCAAAGGCTGCTGACGCCTGGATCAGCCGGGTTTTCTGGTCGATGCAGAAGGACCTGGGATAGTCGCATCCCGCGTCCCGCCTTAGTCCGCTCGCCGCTCGTACCCAGTAAGCGACATCAGCCGCTGCAACGAGACGTTGCGCCCCGAGAGGGTGAGCGCCACCCTGCGCCCGCGCAACTCCGCCGGAGCACGCAGCAGCAACGCGAGCGCCGCAGCACCCGACGGCTCAAGAATGTAGCGGTGATACTCCATTGCCCACCGCATCGCCTCGATCATCTCGTCGTCGCTTACGCTGAGCATCCGGTCCACCACTCGCTGAACCACTGCCCACGTGAGCGTCTCCGGCTCGATGTACCCGCTTAACCCCTCGGCGATGGAGGGCCGCATCTCTACTACGACTGGCTCTCCTTCGCGGCGCCACGTGCTGAACGTCGGGCTGTTCGCCGCCTCGACGCCCCATACCTCGATGTTCGGGTTCACTGTCTTCAGCATCGTGCCGATCCCGGATACCAGTCCGCCGCCCCCGACGCACACCACCGCCACCTCGACATCCGGCATGTCGTCGAGGATCTCCATACCAATCGTGCCGTTGCCCGCGATGACCGCAGGGTCACTGTACGCGGAGACGTAGACCAACCCTTGCTCCTCGGCCGCCTGCATCCCCGCCTGCCGCGCGGCCTCGATGTCCGGGAAGCGGCTGAGCCGGGTATCGTACGACTCCAGCACGCTCACCTTTGAGGGGTCGGCACTCTCCGGCAAAAAGATGTGCGCGGCGATCCCAAGTTGCTTCGCCGCGTAGGCCAAACCGATGCCGTGGTTCCCGGCCGTCGAGGCGACGACCCCGTTGTGTCGCTCCTCCGACGAGAGCAGTTGGAGTCGGTTGAACGGGCCGCGCACTTTGAAGCTGCCGGTCACTTGCGTGTTCTCCAGCTTCATCCACACGTCGGCGTCCGCGTGCCGACTCAACTCGAACGAGTGCTCCAGCGGCGTGTGTCGTACCCAGCCGCGCAGGTGGGACCGAGCCACAAGTACGTCCTGCATGGTCACTGGCATCGCACTCATAAGGTCCAACCGCCTACCTCCCTCCGGTTATGGGCGGCACTACGAGCTGGCGCTGGTGTACTTTGAGATCGCGTACGTCCAGAACCACCGCGAAACCCCGAGGAGCAGGAGCGCGACGACCCCTGCGCCGAGCACGCTCTCCACGTTCCATCGCCCGATGATCGCCTCTGCAGGCACCGTTGTCACGAACGCGACGGGAATGAGGAACGTAAACATCAGGCGCACCCAGCCGGGTAGCGCGGCGACCGGAAACTGCCCGGCGCGGAATAGCCCGTTGAACAACTCCGTCACGTTGCCCACCTTCACGAACCAGAACGCGGTCGTCGAGAGCATGAACCACACCGCGTACACGATCATCA
>JACDAU010000341.1 GCA_013695265.1 Chloroflexia bacterium | reverse complement strand
ACACGATGCCAGGGGACAGGATTTCTCTTCGGTCAGCTCGGTCATTCGCAATCCGCCTGCACAGTGGTGTTTCCGCATTGGGGGCGAAACAGTGCGAACATGCGAGGTTCCTGCCTGTCGCGGGACGCGCATGCCCCGTCCGAAGAAGCGTGTATGCGGTCCAGACATCCTGGCTTCACCGGTGGCAGGAACGGTCGCAGCCATCGCCGCGACTTCCATCGTCTGTGCTATGTGGCAGATGGGTTTTACGAACGGTACAACTGTGGCTTCAACACGCCGATGTACGGCAGGTTGCGGTAGAGGTCGTTGTAGTCCAGGCCATAGCCAACGACAAACTCATCTGGTATTCGAAATCCTGCGTAGTCGAGTGGCACGTCCGCGACCCGGCGCTCAGCCTTGTCGAGCAGCGCACATATCCGGATGCTTGCTGGCTTTCGCGCGCTCAGGTTCTCGATCAGGTACGAGAGGGTGAGGCCGGTGTCCACGATGTCCTCTACGACGAGCACGTGACGCCCCTCGATGTTGCGGTCGATATCCTTGAGGATGCGCACGACTCCGCTGGAGCGGGTTCCACTGGCATATGAGCTGACGGCAATGAAGTCAATGCTCAGCGGGATGCGGCAGGCGCGAATCAAATCGGACATGAACAACGTCGCACCGTTGAGTGCGCCGATAAGTATTGGCATCTTGTCGGCATAGTCCACGGCGAGCTGTGTGCCGAGTTCGCGAACCTTCGCGCGTAACTGCTCCTCGGTGATAAGTATGTGGTCGATATCCTCTTCCAAAGACGCCTCCTGCGACGCTCAAGAGTGTAGTCCAATGTAAACAAAACTGCACCTGAGAGCGTTGACTTTAGAACATTTGTTCTATATGATTGAAGTACTTGGGGAGCAATGGATCATACAGGGAGGGTCTTGAGAATGAGCGTGTACCCATGTCTCGACGAGCTTCGCAGATATAAGTCATTCCCATGCTCGCAGTGTACCGCGTCGCGTTGTTGGATGGGCAAGAAGCCCCTCGGCCGCACGCCAGTACTGCACCCCGGCCAGCGCGCCTGTAACCATTGTGGTATCCCGTTTCGCGCCAGCGGCCGCAACCGTTACTGCAGCGAGACGTGCCGGTACAACGCCATGATGAAGCGTCGGCGAGCTAGGCGCGCCGCGTAGCATGGCGGCGGGCCATGTGAGGGAACCACAGACTGGCCAGTGGATCCCTCGCTGTGGGCTGCCGCGGGGGTACGACGGGCTTGTCTCAGTCAGGGCATGTCTGCCCTGACCTACAGGCCATTGCTGCGGACGGCAAGGATGCGTCCACGATCGGGGCTCCATGCGCGTTCCTCCACCAGTTCAGCGCGCCCTCTTCGCGGTTCTGTGCTCAGGCAACGAGTTCCGTGCGGCGCAGCGTCACGCGCTCCAGGCGTTGCTCGTCGACCTCCACGCCCGTGCCTGGTGTAGTGGGCACCGCGAGGGTGCCATGCGAGCTTACCCTGAAGTTGGGATACGCGATGTCCTCCACGAAGTATCGCTCACTGGCGGAGATGTCGCCCGGCAGTGTGAAGCCTGGTAGTGAGGCGAGGGCGACGTTGTGCGCCCGCCCAATGTTGGTTTCCAGCATGCCGCCGCACCACACCGGCACCCCGCGATTTCGGCAGATGTCGTGTATCCGGATGGCCTCGGTAAGCCCGCCGACCCGGCCAGCCTTAATGTTTATGATCCTACAACTAGCGAGTTCCAGTGCGTGTCGCGCGTCCTGAGCAGAGTGGATGCTTTCGTCCAGGCAGATCGGTGTCTGTACGCGCGCCGAGAGCGTTGCATGGTCCACGATGTCGTCGTGTCCAAGTGGTTGCTCAATCATCGTTAGCCCGAACACATCGAGCGACCGGAGGTGCTCCGCATCTTCAAGCGTGTACGCGGAGTTCGCATCTACCATGAGCTGTGCCTCCGGAAATGCCAGGCGGACTGCACGTACAAACTCTATGTCCGAACCGGGTTTGATCTTGAGCTTCGCTCGCCGGTACCCGGTCGCAAGTTCGCGCTCAACTATGGCTACAAGAGCTTCTGGAGACGACTGAATGCCAATACTCACGCCGGATTCTATCTCAGTCCGCTCTCCTCCCAAAAAGTGCGCGAGCGAGCGATCGCGTGACCGCGCCAGTGCATCGAGGAACGCACCTTCCAGTGCAGCACGGGCCATCTTATTGCCACGCACACGTGCAAGCCGCCCTTGTAGCTCCTGAGCGGAATCGAAGTCGCGGCCCAGGACGTGGGGTAGAATGAACTCCGTGAGAATATGCCATGCGGTTCCCGTCGTCTCTTCGGAGTACCACGGCCCGTTCATCGCCACGCACTCGCCCCAGCCAGTGACGCCCTCGCAGTCCAGGCGTACGAGTACACAATGCTTCTCCGCCTCAATGCCGAAGCTCGTCTCGAATGGATGGAGCAGCGGCAGAGCAATGAGGCGCAACTCCACGCGTTCGAATCGCACTGGCCGCTACATTTCCAGCTCTACGGAGCCGTCGGTTACCTGCAAGACGCGCAATCTCGGCTCGGGCAGGGCAGCGAGTGCGTCCGCGAGAACTCGTTCCGTATCGCCCGTTTGAACGTTGAAGAAGAGCGTGCCCTCCGAGACGTAGCGGCTCTCGATATTCTCGATGCTTGACAAGCTCTCCACGGCCTTCCGTGCCCGCATCATCGCGGAAACGGTGGTGACACCTTTGATCGCTATCTTCGTGGTCGCCTTGTCCGATGCGTCCGCCGAGCTTATTGCTACTGTTTGGTCGCCCGAATCCTGTTGCGCGGGCCCAGACCAGTTATCCATTACGTGTCCACGACGCTGACGGAGCGGCTGTCCCGCCTGAGGCTGCCTCGCCGGCACGTTCAGCCCGTCTCCAGAAACCAGCGCACCTTCCAGTGACGACGCCATCTCGTCGACGCGCTCGAGCTGGCTACGGGCCGCGTCAGCTCGCTGTAAATGTATTTCCAGATCGCCACGGTAGTCCTGAAGCACGCGGTGTATCTTCTCCTTCAGGCCCTGCACTCGCTGATCTTGCGCCGAACAGCGCTCCTGCAGTTCTTCGATCTGACCTTCCAGGCGGGACCGCTCGCCATCGTGTTCAGCGCGCAACCGCGTTATCTCGGCATGCGCCGCTTGTCGCATCTGGTCCACACTATTCTGCAGGCTGGTAATAACGCTCGTGAGATCTAGCCCAAATGGATCAAACCCCCCATCATTTCGCGAGCTTTCCGCAATCTCTTCAATCCGAATCTCCTCGGGCGTCTCGTGCATTTGTTCAACGACTCCTTTGTACTTACCACTCACAAATGGGATCGGACCGGGAGACCGCACTTTCACGCCTGGCGGCTCGTTGTTACCCGACCGGCCCTGCTTGTTCGCCGATCTGCTGCAGTAGATAAAGCAGTCCCAGTAGAATTACCAAGACCGCAGCTATCGCGACGTAGGGCCGCGCGGTCTGCTGCCCGACGCTGGTCAGTGCCGCGACAAGTCCATTCCGGTCCTGTGGCCGCTGCGGTTCGGCCCCAAACTCTGCGGCGAGCGTGGCACTCATCAAGCGAGAGCGCACGCGTAGTGCCAAGCGCTCCGTGTCGCTCTCGCTTTGTGGTATGGCGACGTATTCCAAGCGGTCTGATGGGTTCTGCCGTGCTGCTGCAAGCGCGCTTCGCGGCACAGTGACCATGACAACAACGGGTCTGTTCTCGCCCATATCGTCAAGGCTGTTGAACACCGCGAGGCTGCCGCCATCTGGTAACGCATCATCTAGTATCAGCGCGCCATAGGGCGTCGTCTGCATACGTTTGACAGCCATAGACGGCTCAGATGAAGCGTCGGAGGGAACGCCGAGTCCGACCAGCGAGGTGATTAGGGGTGCGCTGACATTGTTAGACGCAAGTACGACGAGCGCCCGGAAGTTATCCATACAAGACTCCTGCCGCCAAACCCTTTGATAACGCCAATATACTTCCTAATATACTCGCACGGTGGCGCATATACACACCAGCATGGACCGCCTGTGCTGCCCAGAGCGGGCTTCTCTGGCCATGGGGCCGGCGTATCGCTACGGTTGGCAACACGCATCAACGATACCGCTGGCAGCCATGATGCGCTCGTAGCCTGGGTGCGTGCGAACTGTGCTGGGGAACCAGCGGACTGGTTAGCCCAAACGGAATATCTTGAAACACTCCGCGTACTGCATGTCCTGGCCCTCGGCGACCTTTGCCCCTCGCTCCCGAATCCACTTGGGAAGTTCAGAATCGCTGACCTGACTCGCGTGCCGGTAGAGCGCAGCTATTTTCTTGTCAATGGTCTCGGAAATGTCGATCCAGCAGTCTGGCGTTTCGGTGCCAGTGACGTAGACTTCACGAACCTTGTGCGGTTCGTACCCCTCCGTGATCAGCTCCGGGAAGGTCATGCGGTCGCGCGCCGTCGGATACACCGCCGCGAGCGTGGCCTCGCCGGTCGCGAGGTGATCGGGATGGTTGATATAGCCGCTGACGGTGAACGAGCGAGTTGAGGTCATGCTGATAAGCCGGTCCGGCTTGTGCTTGCGAATCATCCGAGCGATATCACGTCGAAGTTCCAAAGTGTGCTGCAGGTAGCCATCTGGATGGTTCAGGAACTCCACCTCGTGCACGCCGAGCTCCGCGGCGGCGTCTCGCTGCTCATCCTGTCGTGTTTGTACCAACTGCTCGCCGCTGACGGTTGGATCGCTGGAACCTTTGCTCCCGTCCGTGGTGACGACGTACACGACCTCAAGTCCCTCGTTCACCCATTTCGCGATCGTGCCCGCGCAGCCGAACTCCGCATCGTCGGGATGCGCGAATACGCACATTGCGCGTTTAGCCTCGAACTGCTCTTCCTGACTCATTGAATCTCCTCTGTATCGTCTGCTGCTGCTGGGGCGGTACGCAGGCTATACGAATACCACCTGCTTTGCTTCGCGCCCATTCTATCGTATAGCCACTGCGCCTCTGTGTTGGACTGCTCGGTTTGCCACTGGAGGATAGCGTAGCCCGCTTCGTAAGCGTATTGTCGGCATCGGTCGATCAAGGCGCGTCCCGTGCCCCGGCCGCGTTTTGCCCGAATCACATACAAGTCGTTCAGCAGGCAGTGCGCGCCTGGGGTGACGGATGACAGCGGAAAATACAGGGTGGCGAAGCCGACTGGAGCGGCGTTGTCATCAAGTGCCACGAAGCCAACCGACAACGCTGGGTCCCCCAGCACCAACGAGAAGTGCTTCCTGTTGCGCTGCTCATCTGGTTCTGCCTGGTAGAAGCGTTGATACGCCGACACAAGTTGGAGGATCAACCCCACCGAGTCCGGTGTCACACGTTCTATCCGCACGCCGATCCCCTGGTTCCAAGGCTCAGTCGATCATTGTGCGGGTTCCGCACGCGCCACACTGAGCAGACAACCGTGCGGAGCGCGCAACCAAGCGCCGCCCAGAAATCGGTCCCCGAAATGAGCGCCACTACACTCCCACTGTCGCCGGCTCGGTAAGCGCAGTGGCGAACACCTCGTCCACATTGTCAGCAAATATGAAGGTCATCTCACGGCGCAACTCATCGCGCAGGTCTTCCAAATCGCGCTCGTTGCGCCGTGGGAGGATCACGGTGCGGAGACCGGTCCGGTGCGCGGCCAGGATTTTTTCCTTGACGCCCCCGACTGGCAGCACTTTCCCACGCATCGTTATCTCGCCGGTCATCGCGATGTCGGAGCGCAGGGTTCTTCCACTGGCAACGGAAGCGAGGGCCACCGCCATCGTAACTCCAGCTGACGGACCGTCCTTCGGTAC
>JACDAU010000336.1 GCA_013695265.1 Chloroflexia bacterium | reverse complement strand
CGAAGTTCCGCGAGCGAGAGGCTCAGGATATGGTTCGCCTCGATAAGCGAGGGCGATACCCGTACCGTCATCTCGTGGCTGTAGTCTTGGGACATCTCCATGACGGGCGCTCCTCGCATACGATGCTGACATTTCGCTCTCTCGGTCCGCGCGGATTATAACACCGGGTCCAGCCAGAGTGCAACAGAGGCACGGGACCGTGGCATTGTCCTTGCGGCACGCCCGCCACGAACATGCAAGAATGCGTTGAGGGCCGGGCGTAAGCCGGCCTTTTGTGTATGCTGGGGTCCTGTACCATGACCACTACCAGGCCGCCATGGCTTTCTTCTGTGCTGGAGGCGATACCGGGCGCGCTCATAGCGCTCGATGACCACGGACGCATCGCCGGGTACAATTCGAGCGCTCACCAGTTATTTGCTCCTGCTGGCACCAACGCAGATGGCATCGCTTTGCCACACCTGCTCCACGAGGCGGTCGGGCGCGTGCTGCACGACAATGCCGCGAACGCGCAGGGTGAAGTGGTGATCGCCGGGCAACGCATCGGGTACACCGCCAGACTGGCCAAAGAGCAAGCGTCCGGCGAGCGGATCGTGTTCGTGGGCGCACAGCGGGTGGAGAGCAGCGGCGACTTTCTGGCAATCGCGGCGCATGAGCTGAAAACGCCACTCACCGCGATCAAGGGCGGGACGCAACTGTTCGAGCGGCGGACATCCCGCGGCGAGTCGCCCTTGAGCGAGCGCGACATCGAGCTGCTGCACATGGTCACGGGGCAAGTCGACAAGCTCGCCAGTATGATGGACAACCTGCTGGAGGCGTCCCGGCTCCTCCGGGACGGCGTGGAGATTGCGCGCCAGTCGCATAATCTCACCGACCTGCTGGCGCATATCGTCCAGGAGTCCCCGTCGCCACCCGGTGCGGCGCTCGCCGCACCCGACGTGGCCGTCCATGCGCGGTGCGATCCGCAGCGCGTCACCCAGATCATGCGCGCGCTCTTGCAAAACGCCTCGGAGGCGAGACCCACCGCGCCGATCTGCGTGGCAGTGCGTGCGACCGGCAGCGGGGCACAAGTCACCGTCGCAGACACTGGACGCGGCATTGTGCCCGAAGATGAGCCGCACGTCTTCAAGCGATTCTACCGGGGCGTGGGCGCGCGCACCCATCTCGGCCTCGGCCTGTACATCGCCTCCGAACTGGTGCGCCTGCACGACGGTCGCATGTGGTTGACTACAACGCCTGGCAAGGGCACGACCGTGTCCTTCACGCTTCTCTGCGGCTAACCGGGAATCGGCGGGCGCTGTGTGATGGTATGGACACGGCGGCGCATAGGGGCTATCATACCGGGCAGCCAGAAGGGACACCACGCGTATGAATCTGCACGAGTACCAGGCACGAGCGATCCTCGCGCGTCACCACATACCCGTTCCGCCCAGCCGGGTGGCCCGATCGCCCGAGGAGGCGGAGGCCGCCGCGCGGGAGATCGGTGGAGAGGTGGTCATCAAGGCGCAGGTTCACGCCGGCGGACGCGGCAAGGCGGGTGGGGTGAAGCTGGCGAACAGCCCCGTCGGCGCGCGTGAGACCGCCGCCCAGATCCTCGGAATGACGATCAAGGGGCTGGACGTGCGCCAGGTGCTGGTCGCGCCCGCCGCAGATATTCGGCGCGAGTTCTACCTCGGCTTTGTCCTCGATCGCAGCGAGCAGAGCGTCGTGATGATGTCAAGCGCGGAGGGTGGGATCGACATCGAGGAGGTAGCCGCGCGCACGCCGGAGCGCATACTGCGCATCCATGCCGATCCGGTGGTCGGCTTCCAGCCATACCAGGGACGCGACGCGGCATTCCAGTTGGGGCTCACCGGGCCGCATGTGCGCCAGTTCGCGCAGATCACCACGAAGCTGTATAACGTGTTCACGCAGAACGACGCGAGTCTCGTGGAGATCAACCCTCTCGCGGAGGTCGCCGATGGCGAGCTACAGGCACTCGACGTGAAGATGACGATTGACGACAGCGCGCTGTACCGCCACCCGGAGCTTGCCGCCCTGCGCGACCGCTCCCAGGAGGATCCCGGAGAAGCACGGGCGGGCGAGGCGGGGATCTCGTACATCAAGCTCGACGGCGAGATCGGCTGCATGGTGAACGGCGCGGGACTCGCGATGGCGACGATGGACACGATCAGCCAGTATGGCGGTCGCCCCGCGAACTTCCTCGATATCGGTGGCGGCGCGAAGCAGGAACAGGTAACCACGGCACTGAACATCATCCTCTCCGAGCCGAACGTCCGAGCCGTACTGATAAACATCTTCGGCGGGATCACCCGATGCGACATGGTGGCGCGCGGGATACTTGCTGCTCTGGAGGGGGTCGAGCGGCGGGCGCCGATGGTAGTGCGCCTTGTTGGCACAAACGAGGACGAGGGGCGGCGGATCCTCGAGGGCGCGAACCTGGCCGCTGCCACGAGCCTGGCGGAGGCCGCGGAGACGGCGGTGCGGCTGGCACGCGCTGAGGCGTAGACCCGAGGCTCGGCGGCGACCACACCGAGATACTCTCAGAAGGAAACCCCATGAGCATGCTATTGATTACCCTGGTACTTATCATTCTAGTGGCACTAGCCGTGGGTGGCGCATTGGTGGGCCTGCTGTTCATGCGCCGAGGCTAGACGCCGTAAGCCAAGGAGAGTGTTATGTTTGGACTTGGTCCCGCCGAACTGCTGATATTATTGGTGATATTTGTGGTGCTTGTAGCGGTAATCGCCGCCGGAGTCGCGCTCGGCGTGAGGCTGACGCGGCGGAGATAGTCACGGACTAACCACCCCGCGCAAGCATGAGTGTGGCATACGGCATGCCCAATGAGCGGCATGGGCTGGAACCGGACACGCCAGGCGGTTCTCTACGAACGACATTGCATGTCCTGGCCACGGCGGTCCGGGGTATCGGTGGCGGTCAGGACTCGAAGGAATGAGGATTTGAGCATACTCATCGACAAGGATACGCGACTGCTGGTGCAGGGGATCACGGGGCGCGAGGGCGCGTTCCATACGGAGCAGATGGTGCAGTACGGCACAAACGTCGTCGCTGGAGTCACGCCGGGAGGTGGTGGGAAGACGGTCGCGGGCGTGTCGGTGTTCGACACGGTGCGCGAGGCGGTTGAAGCGACGGGCGCGAACACCTCCATCGTGTACGTGCCGGCGCCCTTCGCGCCGGACGCGGTGTACGAGGCCGCCGCGAACGGCATCGCGTTGATCGTGTGCATCACGGAGCACATCCCCGTGCTCGACGCGTTGCGGATGTATCACTACGCGCGCTCGCAGAACGCGAGGCTGCTCGGGCCGAACTGCCCTGGCCTCATCACGCCGGGGGTGGTGAAGGTCGGGATCATGCCCGGCAATATCCATACGCCTGGCCCCGTGGGACTCGTCTCGCGCTCCGGCACGCTCACGTACGAGGCGGTCGCGGCGCTGACGGCGGCGGAGATCGGCCAGAGCACGGTCGTGGGCATCGGCGGCGACTCGATCGTGGGCACAAGCTTCCGAGAGGTGCTTGAACTGTTCGAGAATGATCCTGAAACGCGCAGCGTGGTGCTGATCGGGGAGATCGGCGGCGCGGCGGAGGAGGAGGCTGCGGAGTACATTCAGGGGATGTCGAAACCGGTCGTCGCGTTCATCGCGGGCCGCACCGCGCCGCCGGGCCGCCGGATGGGGCACGCCGGCGCGATCATCAGCGGCGCGGGTGGCTCGGCGCAGGAAAAAGTACGCGCCCTCGAGCGCGTCGGTGCCCACGTAGCGGCCAGCCCGGCAGAGATAGCCGACCTGGTCGATGTAGCGATGGCATCAGGGTGAGCGGGATACGAACCAATGACCAGGGCGACGGTGTCCGGCATTCCGCCCTGCAACGGATGACAGGGCACGGCGTGTCGTGCTTTGGGCGCGGGAATAACGGTGGCCTTCAATCGGCGTGCGCACATGCTGTGGCAGCGGCGCTCCGTTCGGGAGAGGCAGGCACCGACGAGTTTTCGGTGCGCTATATCCTATAATCTCTCGACGCAGTACAACCAGAGCGTAGCAGCGCGCTTGTATCGGGGTGTTTCACGTGAAACAGGACTACATCAAGATAGCGCCCTCGATCCTCTCCGCGGACTTCACGCGGCTCGGCGAGCAGGTGCGTGAAGCGGAAAAGGCCGGGGCGGACTACATCCACGTCGACGTGATGGACGGGCACTACGTGCCGAACATCACGCTCGGGCCGCTTGTCACGGCGGCGGTGCGGCGCTCCACCACGCTCACCGTGGACGTGCATCTGATGGTCGAGCAGCCGGAGCGCTATATCTCGGCCTTCGCGGAGGCCGGCGCGGATATCATCACGATTCATCAGGAGATAGCACCCCACCTGCACCGGCAGGTCGCCGCGATCCGCGACGCCGGCGCACGGGCGGGCGTCGCCATCAATCCCGGCACGCCCCTCGCCACCATCGAGGAGGTGCTCCCTCTGCTGGACCTGGTGCTCATCATGAGCGTGAACCCCGGCTTCGGCGGACAGAGCTTCATCCCCAGCAGCACGCGGAAAGTGAGGCGACTGCGCGAGATGCTCGACGAGCGCGGCCTGCACGCCGAGATCGAGATCGACGGTGGCATCAGCCCGCAGACCGCCGCCGAGGTCGTCGCCGCTGGGGTGCGCGTGCTCGTCGCCGGGTCCGCGATCTATGGCCATGGCAGCGTGGCGGAGAACATCCGCGCACTGCGCGACGCCGCTAAGCGCGGGCTGGCCGCGGGCGGAGCGTAAACCCGCGCGAATCGGACCGGATTTCCCTGCTCCTGCGTTATACTGGGGGTAGTGGACACAATGCATGAGCCCGCCCAACGGGGCGGGGGCCAGGGATCCTCAGTGACGGTTCTGCTGCTCGGAGTCAACCACCTCACCGCCGACATAGACCTGCGCGACCGCCTCTCGCTTACGGAGCAAGAGGTGCGCGAATTGCTGCTCAGTCTCGCGCCCGCCGCGCCCGAGATCGTCGCGCTCTCCACGTGTAATCGCACGGAGATATACGCGGTAGCCCAGGAGAACGTCACTCCCGCGCTGCTCCGGACACTCTCGGCGCACACCGGGGTGCCGGAGGTGGAGATCGCGGCCCACTCGTATACCCGCTCCGGTGAGGATGCCTCGCACCACCTGCTCGCCGTGGCGTCGGGACTCGATTCCGTCGTGCTCGGCGAGGGACAGATCCTCGGACAGGTTCGGGGGGCGTGGGAGGTCGCCCGCGCCACGGGTACCGTCGGTCCGGCGCTCAACACCCTGTTCCGGTACGCCCTGCAGGCCGGCAAGGAGATCCGCTCCCAAACGGTCGTGGCGCGGGGCGCGACGTCCGTGGCGCACGCCGCCGTGGAGCTCGCCCGCCGGGAGTTCGGCACCCTCGCGGGCAGGACGGTGCTCGTTCTCGGTGCGGGCGCGACGGGCCGGGTGGCCGCGCTGAACCTGCGCTCCGCGGGCGCGGGGAAGATCGCGATCACGAATCGCACCGCCGCACGCGCGGACGCGCTCGCCGCCGAACTCAATGGTGAGGCCGTTGCATTCGACGCGCTCGCCGATGCGCTGCGCGACACGGACATGCTTATCGCGTGCTCCTCGTCGACCGAGCCGCTCGTGACGCAGCCTATGCTCCAGGATGCGCTCTCGGGCCGCGGCGGGCGCCCGCTTCTGGTGATCGATATCGCTCTGCCCCGCAACGTCGAACCGGCGGCGCGTGGGGTGTCTGGCGTGCTGCTGTACGACATGGATAACATCCAGGACCTGTGCGAGCGCAACAAGCACGCGCGCTCCGCTGCTGCGCGGCGCGCAAAGGGCAACATCGACGCGTGGGCTGCACGATACGCACAGTGGCAGCGCGAGCGCGAGGCAGTGCCCCTGATTCAGCATCTGCGGGCGCGAGCGGAGCAGGTGCGGCAGGAGGAACTGGCGGACGCGCTGCGCCACCTGCCCGATCTCACCGAGCAGGAGCACGCCGCAGTGGAGGCTCTCTCGCGCTCGATGCTCAACCGGCTCATGCATCAGCCCCTGGTATGGCTCAAGGGGCGGAGCACTCCCGAGCAACGCGAGCTACTGGGGACGATCTGGGATCACGACGGGCCGGGACCGGATGCCGCCACCTCTTAACCTCACTCAATCCGTAGGCCTGATGCGGCGAGCTCGCGGCCTGATGCCGGGTGGCGTGAGCAGCCCCGTCCGCGCGTTCCAGGCGGTGGGCGGCGACCCGGTCTTTATCGACCGCGCCGAGGCCGCATACCTGTACGACGCGGACGGCAACCGCTACATCGATTACGTTGGCTCCTGGGGGCCGATGATCGCCGGACACGCACACCCATCCGTGGTCGAGGCGCTGAAAGCGGCGGTGGAGCGCGGCGCCAGCTACGGCGCGCCGATCGCATCGGAGGCCGATCTGGCGGAGGTCATTGCCCGGCGGATGCCCTCGATCGAGATGGTGCGCTTCGTGAGTTCGGGGACCGAGGCGACGATGAGCGCGCTCCGCCTGGCGCGCGCCGCGACCGGGCGCGATGTGATCCTTAAGTTCGACGGGTGCTATCACGGCCACTCGGACTCCTTGTTGGTCGCCGCTGGCTCCGGCGTGCTGACCCTCGGTCAGCCAGACAGCCCCGGCGTGCCCGCCGCACTCGCGGCGCTCACTGTGTCCGTGCCATATAACGACCTGAGCGCCGTGCGGGCCGCATTTCGCACTCATGGCAAAGGGGTTGCAGCGATCATCGTGGAGCCAGTCGGGGGCAACATGGGGGTCGTACCGCCCGCGCCCGGATTCCTGGAGGGGCTGCGCGCCCTGGCAACGGAGCACGGCGCGATATTGATCTTCGACGAGGTGATGACCGGCTTCCGAGTCGCCCCCGGCGGCGCGCAGGAGTTGTACGGCGTGCGGCCCGATCTCACGACACTCGGAAAGGTAATCGGCGGCGGCCTCCCGGTGGGCGCGTACGGCGGGTCCCGGCGCCTGATGGAAATGATCTCCCCGAGCGGACCGGTCTACCAGGCGGGCACGCTCTCTGGCAACCCGCTCGCGATGGCCGCCGGCCTCGCGACGTTGCGCCTCGTCGCCGACGCGGAGGCGTATGAACATCTGGAACGTACCGCCGTACGGATCGAGGAGGGACTGCTTGCCGCTGCGCAGGAGACGGGCGTACCGGTGTCCGTTGGGCGGGTCGGTTCCATGCTCACCTTGTTCTTCACAGACCGCCAGGTACACAACTACGACGACGCGCGCACCTGCGACACCGCTCGCTTCGCGCGCTTCCACGCCGCGATGCTCGACCAGGGAATCTACCTCCCGCCGAGCCAGTTCGAGAGCTGGTTCGTTTCCCTCGCCCATACCGCTGAGGATGTCGAGCAAACGCTCGCCGCCGCTCGGGCCGCGCTTGGTGGGTAGCTTCTCCAATCTGACGTAACTAGCAGTAAGCCGAACTATATGCGGGCCGGGAGAAGGCGGTGGGTGTTCAGTTGAACGCCCCTACACGGTCGACCTCTGTAAACGCGCCAATGCGCGTCACCGTTCCGGGTACGGCGGGCGGACGCTGCTGGCTCGTGAGATTGGGGCGGCTATAATTAATTGATCAAGGAGGAGCGAGTATTAGTACCATGACGGAGACCACTGATTACACCCAACCAACGCGGGCCCGCGTGCCGTGGGGTTGGCAACACATCGTCGGCGCCGTGCTCGCCGGCTTTGTGCTCGGTGTACTGCTCTCGACAGCCGCGCTCGGCTTGCTCGGGCTGCTGGGCATACCCCTGTCCGAAATCGCGCAGGGCGGGATTCTGACCGTCGGCCTCTACCTCGGGCTGGCCGTGAGCACATGGCTCGTCGTCATCAAGCGCGGGGGAGCAACGTGGCGTGATGTCGGGTTTCGCCCGGTCAGTGTGCGCACGCTGCTTACGATGATCCCCGTGCTTATTCTGCTGCTCGTCGCGAATGCACTGGTCAGCGTGGCGCTCGTCGCGATCTTTGGCGACATACAGAACCCGCAGGCGGAGATGCTCGCGCCTGATGGCCGCCTCTCCCAGGAAAGCTTCCTCTGGCTGTTCCCAGGGGTTGCCATCGTCGGGCCGATCGTCGAGGAGATCCTGTTCCGGGGCGTGCTCTATCCGTATATCCGCGCGCGGATGCGAGTGTTGTTCGCGGTCCTGCTCGTTGCGGGGATTTTTAGCGCGGTGCACGTCATCCCGATCCTGCTGCTGCCGCTCTTCGTCGCGGGGGTGGCGCTCACGCTCGTCACCGAGCGCTACGACAGCATCATCCCGGCAATTGTGCTGCACGGGCTGTTTAATGGATTGCAGATCAGCTTGCTGTACGCTGCCACGGGATAGCGCGGCGAGCCATCAGCGCTTTGCGGTCTGTCTCTAACGTGGTGGCGCGGACGTTGCAGGACGTCGCCAGCGCCCCCGATTCGTCGCGGGATGCTGCCAGCTGATCGATCACTACCAAGGAGCTTGCTCGTGCCTCAGTTGATCACCACCCTCGGACCGATGGACGCGGACGAGCTGGGGATGATCCTGCCGCACGAGCACGTGTTCGTGGACCTGCGCACCTGGGACCAGCCCGGCTACGGCGAGGCCGGCGCTGCGGATGTCGTGCAGCTCATGGCGCCGTACATCGCGGACGCGCAGGACCTCGGCATCACGGCGATCGTGGAGCCGAGCACCGGCGGCGTAGGTCGGCGGGCGGACATCCTGCGCGCGGTCTCGGACGCGACGGGCTTCCCGCTGGTCGCGCCGACGGGGGTATACCGCGAGCCGTGGATCCCGCCCTGGGTCCACCAGGCGGGCGAGCGTGAACTGGCCGACTGGATGCTGGGCGAGCTCACGGGGGAGATCGAGCAGAGCGGCGTGCAGGCCGGCTGGATCAAGGTCAGCGCCGGTGACGACGGACTCACGGAGACGGAGACGAAGGTGCTGCGCGCGGCGGCGCGGGCCGGAATCGCAACGAACGCGGCGATTGGCAGTCACACGATTCGCGGGCGGGTGGTCCGCGATCAGTTGGACGTCCTTGAGGCCGCCGGGTATTCCGCAGAGCGCTTCGTGTGGATCCACACGCACGTGGAGCCGGACACCGCGCTGCACCTGGAAATGGCGCGACGGGGAGCGTGGGTGGAGTATGACGGGATCGGCGACCCCGAGGAGGACCAGAAGTTCGTGGACCTCGTCCGGATGATGCTGGACGCGGACCTCGGCGACCGGGTGCTCCTCAGTCACGACCGGGGCTGGTACGATCCCGCACAGCCCGGCGGCGGGGCGCCAAAGCCGTACACGTACATCAACGAGGCGTTCCTGCCGAAGCTACGCGACGCCGGGGTGGATGACCGGACGATAGCCGAACTCACCCACCACAACCCCTTCCGCGCCTTCGCCCGGTAAGGTAGTGTGGCGGGGTTGCGCGGACGTTCAGTTGAACGACCCCATAGCAGTGAGCAGGGCGCTTGAGCCGACTTGCGGGTAGAGGGCGGACTGCGATCCGCGGCCGGGCACGGAGACCCGCTCCCTACACGGGCTCCATGTCACCGCCCACCGCTGTACATTAGCCCCGCAGACCCGCGTCATCGCCTGCGCGGAAGATCAATCCCTCTGCCCACCGCTACAGGCACTACGGGCGTGTGACCCCTCTACTTACTAAACGCCACTTTTCGATATGATGCGCGGCGTTTTGAGGTGATTTTCGGGGCCAGGCTGTGGTAATCGCAGGGAAACAATGGGGTTTCGGTCGGGAAACTGTTACCGAAATGCTACCTGAATGGTGCTGCGCTTATCCTTGGGCGGGCTGGGGCGAAGCAGTGCTTCTCTCCTACGTCCCGCCCGCGCCCCGTAGAGACGTTATAAATAGGAACGGTGTCGCAGGAAATCAGCCGCTGGGACGGAGTTGGGGTACGAGAGCTGTGTGG
>JACDAU010000335.1 GCA_013695265.1 Chloroflexia bacterium | reverse complement strand
GTTCGTACGGGCCAGATCAGCCCAGGCGACGAGCGCCCCCTCCGGCGCCTCGGTCACGAGCATCGTGCCACCAGTGCGATGAAGGGCTCGGATCCACTCTCGCTGTCCCTCAACGCCCCAGTACGCTTCCGTATTCAGCAGATAAACCCGCTCGCGCGCGACGGCGTCGATGAGCACCAATACGCCAAACGCATCGCCTTCGGTCGCGGTGCGGATCGTGACCTCGCGACCGTCGTCCAGCGTCAGGCGGTGATCCACTCGATCAGGAGGCGGTGGAGACGGCGACGGGGGTGAGCTTCAGCACGTCGTTCAGGCTGCCGCTCCGCAGCCCCGCGAGGTCGAGGGAGACGTACAGGAAGCCGGCATCCTTGAGGGAGCGCACGATCTCCTCGCGGTGCTCGATCACGCGTGGGAACTCGTCGGAGGGAATCTCCAGACGCGCGACTTCCCCGTGATGCCGCACGCGCAAATCGCGGAAGCCAAGCCGCCGGAGCACCAACTCCCCCTTGCCAATCTGCTGCAGCTTCGCACCCGTCACCGCGCTGCCGTACGGGATGCGGGAGGAGAGGCACGGGGCGCTGGGCTTGTCCCAGGTGGGCAGCCCGCGCTCGCGCGATAGCTCCCGGATCTCCGCTTTCGTCAACGCCGCCTCCGCGAGCGGACTGCGGACGCCAAGTTCGCGCGCAGCCTGGTGGCCGGGGCGGTGGTCGGCGCGGTCGTCGTGATTGAAGCCGTCGATGACGACGTTGAAGCCGTGCTCTATGCGGACCGCCTCCAGTTTGGTAAACAGCTCGCTCTTACAGAAGTAACAGCGATTGATGTCGTTGCGAGCGTAGCGTGGATCGGAGAGTTCTTCCGTGCGCAGGCTGAGGAATCGCACACCAATCCGTTGTGCGAGCCGCTCCGCCTCCTGAAAGTCGTCATCGAGCAGACTCTCGCTGGTCGCCGTCGCCGCCGCGGCTCCTGCGCCGAGCACATCGTGCGCGACCGCCGCGAGGAGAGCACTGTCGACCCCGCCCGAGTAGGCAACCAGAACCGTGCCCATCTCGCGGAGGATCTGCTCAAGCTTGCTCTGCTTCTCGGCCAGGTGCGCCAGGTGCATGGATACCGCCTCTCTTCTGCCCAGTTCAGAGCCGGGCAATTCTAACAATGGGCTTGCCGGAGCGTCAAACGCCGTGAACTCATGGCTCTGTCGCAAAAACTGGTCCCTCGCTGGCTATGTCACAGCGTCGATCCGCGTCAGGAACTCCTCCCCAAGCGAGGAGTACGCCTGTGCGGCCTTAGAGGCGCTGTGATACTCAAAGATGCTCTGCCCATAGCTCGGGGCCTCGCTCAGGTAGACGCTGCGCGGGATCAGGGTACGAAAAAGCGTTCGGGCGTAGTGCTTCCGCACCTCGTCTACCACCTGCCGCGAAAGGCGCGTGCGGCTGTCGAACATGGTCATCACGATGCCGAACAAATCCAGACGAGGGTTGAGTCGGGATCGCACCATCCGAAGGGTGCTGGTGAGCTGCCCGAGCCCCTCAAGCGCGAGATACTCACACTGGATGGGGGTTATCAATCCCTCGGCGGCTGTGAGGGCGTTGACCGTGAGCAATCCGAGCGAGGGGGGACAATCAAGCAGCACGATGTCGTACCGCGGTGCAAGCGGGGACAGGGCGTCGCGCAGCCGGAACTCCCGCCGCTCGACAGGCACAAGCTCCACCTCCGCAGCGGCAAGCGCGGGCGTGGAGGGCGCCACGTCCAGTCCCAGCCGGCGGCTGAGCGCAACTGATCCCTGGAGCGGCTCGCCGTCTACGAGGGCATCAAACAGCGGCTGCGCGCCAGACTGCACGCCCAGGCTGCTGCCCGCGTTGCCCTGTGGGTCCATGTCGATGAGCAACACCCGCCGTCCGGCCCCGGCGGCAAAGACCGCGAGGTTGACGGCAGTGGTGGTCTTGCCGACCCCGCCCTTCTGGTTTGCGACCGCGAATACCCGTGCCATCGCGGCATTCTATCACCTGCGGGCGCCACAGACAGCAATGAGTGACGAGTGATAAGCAATGGGTCGCCTGCCGCAATCGACGCTGGCGGGTTAGTGAGCGAGTCTGTCGGGCGTTCAGATGAACGCCCTTACAACCACCAAGCAGCGACCGTTACTCATCACTCGCCCGGCATGCCCCTAATGATCCAGACCTCGACGGGGGAATGCTCCAGAACGTACGGGATGGTGTCGCCGAGGCAGAACTCGGTATGCTCCCGCTTGTATGGAAGGCCGAGCAGGATGAGATTACAGTCTCGCGCGGCGGCTTCATCGACGATGGCGGCGCCGGCGGTGCGGGCTTGCAACAGCTCAGGCTCCAGCTTGTGTCCGTGCTTGTTGGCCACGGTAGTCGCGTTATCGAGGATCGTGTCGGCGCGGATGACTTCCTCGACCGACGGCGCGTTGTCCACCGCCTCGGTCCACGGAATCTCGATCACGTGTACCGCGTAGAGCGGACGCTTCGTTCCCTTGACCTCCATCGCAGCAGCGCGAATGACGGCGTCATCGAGCGCGTTCCCACCAACCGCGACCAGCACGCCATGGGTTCCCGCCCTTGCAGCCGCTTGCGCGTCTCGTTTCCTCAATCTCTGCACGATGCCGCTCTCTCTCCGTTCTGTTACCTCTATCTGGGCGTTCAATAGAACGCCGCTACGGCCCTGAACCTGGCATACCGCCGCGTTACGGCAGGATCGAGCCACCTTGCACGATGCGCTGCACATCAAAGAAGCTAATCACGACGAGGAACGTCAGCAGGAGCATCATTCCCACGGCGTGTACGAACGCCTCGCGCTGCGGCGCGACCTTCTTTCGCCGGATGGCCTCCAGCAGGACGAACACGAGCCTGCCACCATCAAGCGCCGGGAGCGGCAGCATGTTTACGAGGAAGAGGTTCAGGGAGAGCAGCGCCGTCCAGCCCAGCAGCAGCTTGAAGCGTCCCTGGTCGGCTATCTCGCTCGTCAACTGCGCGATACCCACCGGACCCGCGAGATCACCCGTGCTGGCGCGCCCGGTGATAAGGTCGCTCAAGCCGGTGATCATCAGCCCGATCGTCTCCACCGTCCGGGTTGCCCCGATGCCGAGTGCCGCCACGGGGCCATATCGCTCCTCGACGATGCTCTCCTCACTGATCTTTATGCCGATCGCGCCCTGCCCCGCCGGAGGGTTGGCACGTGGCGTGACGCGCAGCGTTTCTTGTTGTCCGTTGCGGTCCACAACCATGGGCACCTCGCGACCGGCGACGGGATCGACCGTGCGCACCACGTCCTCCGGCACGACGATCGGTGTCCCGTCGATGCTGCGAATCTTGTCGGCGGAACGAAGACCAGCGGTGGACGCGGGGGAATTGGGAGCAACGTTCGTTATCTGCGCGCCCCGAGGGCTGGGTATGCCGGACATCGCGAGCGTGGCGAAAATCAGGAACGCGAGCAGGATGTTCATCGCGGAGCCTGCGCAGAGCACGAGGGCGCGCTGCCACGGCTTCTTCGCGCCGAATGCGCCCGGCTGATCTACGTTCTCGCCGTTCTCGCCGTAAATGCGGACGAAGCCGCCGATGGGGAGCGCGTTGATGCTGTACAGCACGCCTCCGCGCTTGATACCAAAGAGACGCGGCGGGAACCCGAGGCCGAACTCATCGACGCGGATACCGTTGAGCCGCGCCGTGACGAAGTGCCCCAGCTCGTGCACGAAGACCAGCAACCCGAGCACCGGGATGATCCATAGCCAGTTCAGAAAACCAAAGTCCAGCATCGCGTACCTCGTGTCCCTAGCCCACCGGAAGGGGGCCGGGACTCCTCGCCCATTCCCGCACATGTGCGCGGGTCTCGGCATCGACTAATCGTATCGCCTCGAAATCTGGCTGTGAGATGGGCTGGTGCGCCGCGAGCGCGCGCTCCACGAGGCGGGGGATGCCGGTGAACCCCACCGTTCCGGCTAAAAACGCGCACACCGCCTCCTCGTCCGCCGCCGAGAGCACGGCGGGATATGCGCCGCCCAGGCGTCCCGCCTCCCACGCGAGGCGCAAGCACGGGAACCGATCCACGTCTGGCGGCTGGAACTCGAGCGTTTGGGCGCGTTCCCAATCGAGGCGTGGCAGGTCCCCATACGGCAGATGATCGGGGTAGCCAAGCGCGTACTGGATGGGCACGCGCATATCCGGGACACCAAGCTGCGCCTTGAGGGAGCCGTCCTCGAACTCCACCATGGAGTGTACGATGCTCTGCGGATGCACGACAACCTCCAACTTCTCGTACGGCACGTCGAAGAGCCAGTGCGCCTCGATGACCTCCAGACCCTTGTTCATTAGCGTCGCGCTGTCGATTGTGACCTTCGCGCCCATGGTCCAGGTCGGGTGCGCAAGCGCCTGGCGGGGCGTTACCGCTGCCATCTCCGCGAGCGGCGTATTGCGGAAGGGGCCGCCCGACGCGGTGAGCAACAGCCGGCGCACGCCGCGTGGTGCGGTCAGATGGGAGTCTCCAACCCCTTCGCCCTGGATACACTGCCAGATCGCGGAGTGCTCGCTGTCGACGGGCCGCAGGACGACGCCCCGCTCCCGTGCCTCGACCGCGATGATGCTGCCCGCCATGACGAGCGCTTCCTTGTTCGCGAGGGCCACGTGCTTCCCCGCCCGGATGGCGGCCAGCGTCGGCTCCCAGCCCGCTGCCCCGGTCGTGGCCACAACGACGAGGTCGACGTCAGGGTGGGTCGCGAGCTCGCAGAGCCCGTCCGTGCCGGTGAGCGCGCCCCTCGCCTCAGTCTCACCAAGACACAACAGTGAGACGTTGAACCGTCGTGCCTGCTCGCGCAGCAGGGTTTCATTGCGCGCGGCGGCCAGCGCGACCAGATGAAAGCGGTCTGGATGCGCCGCGATCACGTCAAGTGTCTGCGTGCCGATCGAGCCCGTGCTACCGAGCACGGCGATACGCAGGAGCGGCCTATCGGGAAAACGGGTGGGATTCTCCATACGGCCAATTCTACCCGTGTGTCTGAGGGGCGTCAAATAGCCCAAACGCCGGAGGATCGGCGGGTTCCCGGCCACAGCCGAGCCTGTGAGTCCTGAGCGGGGAAGGTGTGGCTGAGAGCTTCCGCCGCGCCAACCACGCGCTCACGCGCGACACCGGTGCGGTCCTTCGCCGCGCCAACCACACGGTCACGCACGGAGGCCGGGGGCAGGCACGGAGACCTGCCCTGCGGATCGTCGTGGGCGGACTCGAAGGGTTACAATTGCCGATGATGAGTAGAAGTAGATGAGGAGGAGACGTGAGGGACCGGACGCTGCATATGATTGGCAACGCACACTTGGATCCCGTGTGGCTCTGGCAGTGGCAGGAGGGGTACCAGGAGGCGAAGGCAACGTTTCGCTCCGCGCTCGACCGGCTGTGCGAATATCCCGAGTGGGTGTTCACTTCCAGCTCCGCAGCAATATATGAATGGATCGAGCAGGGCGACCACGCGATGTTCAAGGAGATCCGCGCACGGGTGGCTGAGGGGCGGTGGCATATCGCGGGCGGCTGGTGGATCCAGTCCGACTGCAACCTGCCCTCCGGTGAGTCGCTGGTTCGCCAGGGGTTGTATGGTCAGCGGTACTTCAGGGAGAAGCTGGGCGTCACGGCGACCGTCGGCTACAACGTCGACAGCTTCGGCCACGCCAGCACGCTTCCGCAGATCCTCCGCAAGAGCGGGATGGACCATTACGTGTTTATGCGCCCACAGCCGCACGAGAAGGGGCTGCCCGACGCGCTCTTCTGGTGGGAGTCCGACGACGGCTCACGCGTGCTCACGTACCGTCTGCCGTACACGTACTGCACCTCGGCGGACGACCTGCGGACGCACGTGGCGCGATGCGCGACGGACCTGAGCCCCGGCGGCGTGGGGATGTGCTTCTTCGGCGTAGGCAACCATGGGGGCGGGCCGACGCGCGCGAATCTGGAGAGCATCCGGAGGATGGCGGCAAATCCTGAAGGACCCGCGCTCGCGATGAGCACGCCCGCGCGGTTCTTCGCGGATGCGCTGGAGCGGGGCCGCACCGTGCCCGTCGTGCACGATGAGCTGCAGCACCACGCGGTGGGCTGCTACGCCGCACATTCGGGGGTGAAGCGGTGGAATCGCCGGACGGAGAACCTGCTCGTCGCGGCGGAAAAGCTGTCCGCTGTCGCGCGGCAGGTAACCGGGCAGCCGTATCCGCATGACCTGGGACACGCATGGAAGTCGGTGCTTTTTAACCAGTTCCACGACATCCTGGCTGGCACGAGCATCGAGCCAGCATACGAGGACGCACGCGACGCCTACGGCGAGGCGGCCAGCATCGCGGGCCGGGCGCTGAACGCCGCCGCGCAGGCGCTGTCGTGGCGGGTGCGGATCGAGCACGAAGAGGGGATGCGGCCGATCTTCGTATTTAACCCTCACGCGTGGCCGATCCGGGTGCCTGTGGAGCTGGAGATCGGACGACTGCTGTCCTCCGAAACCCTCCTCGACGACGAGGGGCGGGAGGTCGCGTTCCAGGCCGGACGCTCCCTGGCGACGGTGGGGGCGGGGCGCAACCGACCGTGCTTCGTTGCGGAGCTGCCGCCTATGGGCTACAAGGTCTATCGTCTGATGGCTGGCGCGGAAGACACGGCACAGCCGATGGACTCCGACCCGGCGACCTCCGTTATCGAGAACGAGCGGCTGCAGCTTTCTATTGACGCTGACTCCGGACACATCGCGAGCCTGTACGACAAGCACGCCGGGCACGAGGTGTTCCGAGGGCCGGGGGCGGTCCCGGCCGTGCTTAGCGACGAGAGCGACACGTGGAGCCACGGCATCTCGGCGTATGACGACGCCGCGGGCACGTTCGGCGCGGCGCAGGTTCGGCTCGTGGAGCACGGGCCGGTGCGTTCCGTGCTGCGCGCCGTGAGCACCTACGGCGACTCTCGGCTCACGCAGGAGTTCACGCTCTACACGGGGATCAATCGGGTGGAGGTGCGCGTCACCGTGGACTGGCGCGAGCGGTGGAAGCTGCTCCGGCTCCAGTTCCCCTTGCACCTGTCCTCGACGCGCGCGACGTATGAGACCCCATATGGGCACATCGAGCGCGCCGCGACGGGCACGGAGGAAGCGGGGCTCGCATGGGCGGACATCTCAGGGACCGTGCGCGACAGTGGCAAGGCGTACGGCCTCAGCCTTTGTAACGACGCCAAGTACAGTTACAGCGCGCGGGAGAATGAGCTTCGCCTCACTGTGCTCCGCAGCCCGATCTACGCCCATCACGACCCGTACGTGCCGGAGCCGGACGGGGAGTACCAGTGGATGGACCAGGGCGTGCAGAGCTTCACGTACTGGTTGCTACCCCACGAGGGAACGTGGAAGCAGGCGGGCACTGCGCGCCGCGCGGCGGAGTTGTGTCAGCGGCCGATCGCCTTGCTGGAGACGTACCACGACGGCCCGCTGCCCCTCTCGGCCTCGTACCTCTCGGTGGACGCCGAGAACGTCATCGTGGGCGCGGTGAAGCGGGCCGAGGATGGTGAGGATTTGATCGTGCGCTGCTACGAGACGCACGGCGCGACGGCGAAGGCTCGCATCGAGCTCGGCGCGTGGCACCGGACCATCGAGGCGGAGTTCTCCCCATGCGAGATCAAGACCTTCCGCGTGCCCGCCGATCCCGCGCTGCCGGTGGGCGAGACCTCGATGCTTGAATGGAAGCCAGGATCATGAGTGAGCATGCAGGAAGTGGGAGCGGCCACGCCCGCGCAACGCTGGAGCGGCTCGTAGACCGATACCCCGAGCTAGCCTCGTGCGTCGGCGATGTCGAGCAGGCGTACGAGACGATGCGGGAGTCGTACCGGCGTGGTGGCAAGGCGCTCATCTGCGGCAACGGTGGGAGCGCGGCGGACGCCGAGCACATCGCGGCGGAGTTGATGAAGGGGATGCTGAAGCCGCGCCCCCTGCCCGTCGAAATGCGGGCGCAGTTGCTCGCCGTCTCGCCCGAGCGCGGCGGCTACCTCGCACAGCATCTGCAGGGCGGACTGCCCGCGATCTCGCTCGTGAGCCACACCTCACTGCTCACGGCATACGCGAACGACGTCGCGGCGGACATGGCGTTCGCGCAGCAGGTGTACGTGTACGGCGCGGCGGGCGACGTCGTACTCGCGCTCTCGACCTCCGGCAATTCTGCGAACATTCTTCACGCCCTGGAGGTGGCTCGCGCGCTTGATGTCCGCACGATAGGGATTACCGGCGAGACCGGCGGGCAGTTGACCCCGCTGTGCGACGTGTGCATCCGCGTTCCCTGCGCGGACACCGTGGCGGTGCAGGAGCGGCACCTGCCAATCTACCACGCGCTCTGCATCATGCTGGAGGAGGAGTTCTTTCCAGGATGATCGCGACCCGGCCGCACTCGGCTATTCTCGTTGGTCGTTGGCGTGTACGGGGTGGCCGCGCGCCTCCCATCGCACTGGCTACGGCTGAACGGTGGTAGGTCGGTCATTCCGATCCTGCTGCCGAACCCTCGTAGAGACGTTATCGATAACGTCTCTACGACGCTGACTTCTTTCGCGATTGACCTCGATCGCGTACTTGCCCTCCACTACGGCGACCTCCTCCTCCGTCGAGCTGCACACCACTTCGCGGCCCGTCGTCCGTGCCCCTCACACCGAGCAACGAGCAACGAGCGGCCGCGTACGTATATTCGTTGTGTATATTCTTTACACCCGCCCTTGAGCCGGGTAGGGGCAGGTCTCCGTGCCTGCCCGCCAGCCGCAGCCCGCCCCCTGCCATTCCGAAGGTTCAATGTTTTTGCTCACCGCTGTAGCGGTAGTTTGTTGAACCTGGTCAAGGGGCCGAAAATAACAACTACACGGCCGCTACATGCCGCGCCGTTGCTCGCGGTTCGGTCGCACCGAGCGGCCCGGCTGGA
>JACDAU010000367.1 GCA_013695265.1 Chloroflexia bacterium | reverse complement strand
ACGAGCAACAGGGCAAACAGCAGTGAGGCGAGGCCGCGAGGACCGAACCAGCCGATAAAGGCGCGCGCTCGGGAACTCATGTGCGCTCGCCGGAGCACGAGTCCCAACGCGAGCGGCCTTGCGACGAGGAGCGTGATCCCCGCGAGCGCGAGCGCCGGCGCCAAAGATATCGTGCCCACCAGCGTCGACAACAAAGCGCCGAAGAGCAGAAAGGCGAGCAGCATGGACATCTCGGCCGTGATCTCCCCGTACTCAAGAAAGCAATCGCACAGCTCGGTGTCCAGCACCACCACTGCAATGCCCGCCGCGAACGCCGCCAGAAAGCCGTCGCCACCGACCGCCTCGCCCGCGACGAACGCGGCAAGCACCACCCCGATGCCGTACAGCGCCTGGTAGACCCGTCCAATCGCGAAGCGGGAGTCCACGCGTTTGTTCACGATGGAGGCAAGCGCCCCCACGGCGAAACCAGCGAGCGGCCCGAGCAAGAAGACCTGGGCCAACAGCACCGCCCACTCTCCCGCACTCCCGGCCCCGGCGTTCGCAAGGGCGATGAGCACCAGCAGAATCGGCAGCACGACGATGTCGTTCGTGCCAGCCTCGATACTGAGCGTGCGCCGGACCGCGCTCGGAATACGCTCGTCCCGCATCACATCGCGGAGCACCACGGGGTCGGTTGAAGCGAGGATCACCCCGACGATGAGCGACTGCAGCAACGAGAGGCCGAGCAGCAACGCAGCGGCGAGCGAGACCACACCGATAATCAGGATCGTGCCGGGCCCGAGGATCAATGCCGGGGCCAGCCAGTCGCGGCCCAGCTCATCGAACCGCAATCGGATTGCGTCGAGGAAGAGCACGAGGGAGAGGCTGAGGATCGCGATCGCCTCCAGCCCCTGGTCGTGCGAGGAGACGGAGACCAGGCCAAAGCCCCGCTCCCCAAGCAACACCCCGAGTCCCAAAAAGATCATGGGGAAGGAGAGGGGTGCGCGCTCCACGATGCCCGAAGCAAGCGCGGAGACCATCAGCACCACGGCGATCAGGGCAAACACCGTCATTAGATCGGGCACGCCGACCTCCCTTCAGATGCGTTACGAGTCAGGAGCAATGAGCCATGAGTTTAAACCAGGGAACGCAGACGCCAAGCCCTGCCGAACCCATTATATTGATAGTTGCCTCGATTCAACGCGAAGTGCAGTAACAGGGTGCGAAGCGCCTTCCAGTCTGGGGGCCACCGTGTCGTTCCGAACCCACAATCGGCGCTGCCCAGCGATGAGCCCCGGTAATGATCCGCCGCATCGTTCGTAGGGGCGTTCAACTGAACGCCCGCCCAACCCGACCACCACGGCCCGACAGCATGGCCTCCCAACGGTTGGGCGGGCACACTGGCAGGCACGGAGACCTGCAGCCTACGAGTCGGCACCACCCAGCTCCATCCCAACACCTGACGTCTATTGCGGTGGGCGTAATCATTGATCCTGACGGCAGAGGCTTCGCCGTGTGCGTAGCACGGGCGTTCAGCGGGCGTTCAATTGAACGCCCCTACACTTGGCCCCGCGTCAACGGCTGCGTGGAGGTTCGCTTCTTCTGCTCACCGCTGTAGACGCCGTTAAGATACTCCACCTCGTCTGCCGTGAGTTCCAGTTCCGCAGCCTGAACCGAGCTTTCCAGCTCCTCGACGGTTTGCGGGCCGATGATCGCCACCGTCGGGAAACGCTGATTCAGCACCCAGGCAAGGGCGATATGCAGCGCGTGCACGCCCCGGCGCGCCGCCACCTCACGTGCGCGGCGCAACCGCTCGAAGTTCTCCTCGGAGTAATATACCCGCACCATGTCCGCGTTGCTGGTATCCTCCGGAGAGAATCGGCCGGTGAAGAACCCGCCTGCCTGCGACGACCAGGCAATCAGGGGCATCTGCTGCTGCTCGTACCACGCTCGGTCCGCATCGTCCGTATATGCGCATCCGGCCCACATCGGCTCCTTCGCGCGCGCCAGACTGAGGTTCGGGCTGGATGCCACGAACGGGCGGAGGCCGTGAGCGGCGGCGTATTCGTTCGCCGCCTGGAGACGCGCCGGCCGCCAGTTCGACCCGCCATACGCGCGGATGCGCCCGCGTTCTACTTCTTCGTTGAGCGCCTCGACCAGCGGACCAACGGGCACGTTCTCGTCGTCGCGATGCAGCAGATAGAGATCGATGTAGTCCAGGCCGAGCCGTTGCAGGCTCTCGCCGAGATCAGTCCGCATGTCCTCGGGGTTCACGCGCGGGCCACTGCCCCCGTACGGATGACAACCCTTATCGAGAATCAGAACCTCCTCGCGGTTTCCCCGCGCCCGGATCCACTCGCCGATGGCCCGCTCGCTCTCCCCGCCGGCGTACACGTGCCCCGTATCCAGGAGCGTCCCACCGCACGCGACGTACCGATCAAGGAGCGCGAACGAGCGCGGCAGATCCTTCGTCGAGCAGACCATCGAGCCGATGGCGAGGTTCGAGACCGGGCGGGGAACATCGGGTATCTGTAGATACTTCACTGACAGTGTTCTCCTGTTGCGTTGGCGATACTGCGCCGCAGACGGTACTGACCAAGTGGAACGCGCAGGAGTTCTGCCACGAGCACGCCGTTTCGCCCACGAATTTGGGGTCGGCCATTGACTACGGGTCCGCGCACGACTATTCTAAGGCTGCAACACGGCAGACGGTTGCACGGACGGGCATGGCCCAATCCGTCGTTGTTCAGTTCGTTTTGAAGGAGAGGCGCGTTATGTCGATGAATCCCACCACAGACGGGACGCCCGCGCAGGGCAGCGAGTTCACCATGGCCGATCCCGTCGGCAGCTTCATTTCCACCGTCACCGGCGTTGTCACCGCTCCGGCCATCTTCTACCGCTCCATACGCAAGGCCGGGGACTTCGTTTCCCCACTCCTGTTTGCGCTCATCTGCTTCGCCATCGGCGGCATCCTGGGCGGGATCTTCAGCCTCGTGCACGGCAAAGGCATTGGCACCGCGCTGTTCACCCTCATCCTGATGCCAATCCTCTCG
>JACDAU010000318.1 GCA_013695265.1 Chloroflexia bacterium | reverse complement strand
TACATGAGCTATCGCGCCTGCCGTCCGGTCCCTCCTGCTCGCTCACCTGTCGAGGACTCGGCATCTTTGGCAGCTCCGCTCGCCCGCGCGTGCTCTGGGCGGGCGTTGAGGGCGACACGGACGCGTTGGCCGCTGTACAGGCCGGCGTAGAGCGTGTTTGCGTTGGGCTCGGCTGGCCCGCCGACGAGCAGCAATACACCCCGCATATTACGCTCGCGCGCGCACGGGGCAGGCTGAGTGCGCCGGACGCCCTCTCGGCGCTGCTCGACCGACGCGCGGCCTACACCTTTGGCGGTTTCGACGTACGGGCGATAACGCTGTACGCGAGCCGGCCAGCCCCAGGTGGCGCGATCTATCTACCGCTCTCCCGGCGCCCGCTCGGCGAGGGCGGTCCGCCGCTTTGATATAATAAGCCGCTATGTTTGAGAGATTGCAAGCCCACCTGGAGCGCCTCGAAGAGATCGAGCGCGCGATGTCCGATCCGGAGGTCTTCTCCGATCAGGAGCGCATCACCGCGCTCGCGCGTGAACGCTCGGAACTGGAACCGGCGGTGACGGCGTATCGGGCGTATCAGGAGACGCTAGGGGCCGTGTCGGAGGCCGAGGGACTGCTGTCCGATCCCGACCCGGATATGCGCGCGATGGCGGAGGATGAGCTGCACGGCGCGCGGTTGCGCCAGGAGGAGATTGAGCAACACCTGCGCGTGCTGATGACGCCGCGCGACCCGAACGACGAGAAGGACGTGATCATCGAGATCCGCGGCGGGGCGGGTGGCGAGGAAGCCGCGCTCTTCGCTGCTGACCTATACCGCGCGTACACCCGCTACGCGGAGCGCAACCGCTGGAAGACCGAGGTGCTCAACACGAGCGAGAGCGACAACGGCGGCTTCAAGGAGATCATCTTCGAGGTGCATGGCCGGGGCGCATACTCGCATCTCAAATACGAGAGCGGCGTCCACCGGGTGCAGCGCGTGCCCTCAACGGAATCGCAGGGCAGGATACACACATCGACGGCCACCGTCGCGGTTATGCCGGAGGTCGAGGAGGTCGAGGTAGGGATCGACCCTGCCGATCTGCGGATCGACGTGTACCGGTCCAGCGGCCACGGCGGCCAGAGCGTGAACACCACGGACAGCGCGGTCCGGCTGACCCACATACCCAGTGGACTCGTCGTTACGTGTCAGGACGAGAAAAGTCAGCTCAAGAACAAGATCAAGGCGATGGCCGTGTTGCGCGCGCGCCTCTACGACATGGAACGGCGTAAACGCGAAGAAGAGCAGGGAGATGCGCGCCGCTCGCAGGTCGGCACCGGGGACCGTAGCGAGAAGATCCGCACGTATAACTTTCCTCAGGACCGGATCACCGACCACCGCATCAAGGCGTCGTTCAGCAATATTCCCGGCGTCCTCGATGGTGACCTGGGGCGGATCGTCGAGGCGCTCCAGACCTCAGACCAGTCGGAACTGCTCGAAGGGGCCACCGCCTGATACCCAATCCAGTCGAAGAATGATTCCAGTCATCTCGAACCATCGCGGCGCTCTACGGTACTCTCTGTGATGAATCCTTAACCTCAGCAATGGATTCTTCGTTCGCTCGGAGTGATACGCAATCCGCTTGAACGACGGTGCGTGTCATCCCGAACGGAGTGAGGGATCCGTAACCTGGGCCACGGATTCCTCGCAGGCTTGGAATGACAGATGCACTACCAGTCAGCCAGAGTTAGTATGACACCTCAACTACGATCGGGTGATTGGCGGTGGGCGCTTCGGGTCCCGCCTCCGGTGCCGCAGTGTTGCCGCAGTGCAGGTGTGCGAAGCTTGGTGCGTGTGGACACGTAGAGACCCCGGCGAGGTTGCCGGGGCCGTTGGGGGGATGTGCTAATGCGGAAAGGAAGGTCTATGTGGCGGCTGCGCGCTTGGCGAGGGTTCTCAGGCAGCGGGTGCATATGTGCATACGCATGCTCACACCGTTCTTGAACACGAGTTGCTTGTGCACGTTCGGCTTGAACACGCGGTTCGTCTTATGCGCCCGGCGAAACCACTTGCCCCCGTACCGGTGCTGGATGCTGCGCCCGAACTGCGTGCCCTTCCCGCACTCCTCACACCTTGCCACGGTACAACCTCCAGTTGTTTACAGAGTCGTTATTCCAGTATCATTGCCCGAGCATGCGGGTACATCGAGCGCTACGCTCCACATGGTCCGTCTCCTGCGGGGATGTACCTCGTGAGCCAGCAACCTTTTTCGCGCGCGGTTCGAGCGTGTAAGTTTATCACAGCCGTGGAAGGCCGGGCAAATCGCCTGGTCGTTCCCACTGGGAAGAGGTAACAGATGCAGACCGACGTGTCGTTTCTTAAGGCGGACCTGGCCGCCAACCCGGCCGTTTTTCTGGAGGTGGTCCGTGCCGCGGCGTCGTGGCTGGAGCGCAATCGCGAGCGCATCAACGCGCTGAACGTTTTCCCCGTGCCCGATGGCGACACCGGCGATAACATGATGCTCACGCTGCGCGGCAGTCTCAAGGCGCTTGAGGACGCGGAGCCCACCTCACTCGCAGATGCGTGCGACGCACTCGCGGAGGGCGCATTGCAGGGCTCGCGTGGGAACTCCGGCGTAATCCTCTCGCAGATGCTCGGTGGCTTTGCGGAGGTGCTGCGAGACGCGGACCAGGTGTCTGCCCAGGTGCTTGCTGCCGCGTTTCTCCGCGCGGCGGAAGAAGGCTTCAAGGCGCACTCCGAACCCGTTGAGGGCACGATGATGACCGTGATGCGCGACCTTGCCGAGAAGGCGGGCGAGCTTGCTACACAGCCGCTCGCGCTCGCGGAGTTCTTGCAGGCAGTGCTTGATGAGGCACAACAAAGCGTGGAGCGCACACAGTCCCTTCTGCCCCGCCTGCAACAGGCGGGCGTCGTGGACGCGGGTGGCGAGGGCATCGCCGTCTTGCTGGAGGGCGTGGTGCGCTTCCTTCGCGGCGATTTGACGGACGGGAAAGTTGCGCCGACGGCGAGCGCGGACCTTGATGCCCTGGACCTTATGGAAGATGATGTGTTCGGGTACTGCACAAACTTCCTGCTGCGTGGTGAGGGGCTGGACGTGGAGTCGTTCCGAACCGACGTGCTTGCACTCGGAAAGTCGGCGCTTATTGTGGGCAATGCCCGGTCCATCAAGGTCCACGTGCACACCGAACGCCCCGGCGAGATCCTCAGCCGGGCGCTCGCCCTGGGCACCTTGCACCAGCTCAAGATCGACAACATGGACGAACAGTATCAGG
>JACDAU010000315.1 GCA_013695265.1 Chloroflexia bacterium | reverse complement strand
TTGCGTTTATCAGTCCGGGTCTAACTCGCAAGGAGCGCCGGTATCTGCTGCGCGCGTTGCCGTTTGTCAGTTTGCTGTTTTTCGGCGGGCTCGCGTTCGCGTATTTCGTCGTCCTGCCGTCCGCACTTGGGTTTCTGCTCGGCTTCGGGGATCCGCGCATCATCACGCAGCCGCGCCTCAGCGATTACATCAGCTTCGTCACGAACCTGTTAATCTGGGTCGGGGTTTCGTTTGAGATGCCGGTGATCGTGTACACCCTGATCAAGCTCAACATCGTCTCGGCACAGAAGCTTGCCTCGCTGCGGAAGTACGCGATACTGCTCATCGTGACCGCTGCGGCGATCATTACGCCCACGCCGGACCCGCTGAACATGATGCTGGTCGCTGGCCCAATGTACATTCTGTTCGAGCTGGGCATCCTCATCGGCCGCATTGGCACCCGCAACCGGGACGCCGAGGGCTAGAGCCAGGCCCGCCGAATCAACTAAAACGCAATCCGATTGAACCCTGCTGCATGTCTTCCCGAACGGAGTGAGGGATCTGCAACCTGACCACGGATTCCTCACACGCTCGGAATGACAGTTGCTCTACTATTGGGCCGGATTGCGTAAAATCACACCGGCCCGGCTTTCTACTGCGAGGCGTGGTCTTTTGGCTGCGCGTTTACGCTGTGCTCATTGCGATACGTCACCTGCCCCGGCCCCGCGCCCTTGATCTTGCGGACGTTGCGCAACTGCGTGTACACGACCTCCACCGCGCCAGACTCCCGGGCCGCGCTGTTGTACGCGGCTGTCTCCGCCGCGATTCGCAAGGTGTCACCGGACGGTTCCGCGCCCCCAGTACGGGCAACCACGTGTCCGCCGGGGATCTCGCGCGCATGAAACCACCAGTCGTGCGGCCCACCGGACTCGACGACCCGTGCATTCTGCGCCGCACTCTTGCCGACCAGAATCCGCGTCCCGTCCGGCGCGGTCAGGGTCTCCATCTTCGCCGTGGCGGGTTTGCGCGCCGCCTTTGCCCCCTCTGGACCCTCGCGCACGACGCCCTCGGCGATCAGCTCGGCGCGAAGCTGGGTGAGCTCCGTGTGGCCCTCAGCCAGCGCCGCGAAGGTCTCGTACTCCGCCAGCAGCGCGAGCTCGCGCTGTGCCTCCTCGATCACTGCGGGGAGATCCTCTCCCGCGCGCTTGCGCCGCTTGTATTGGTCGAACATCTCCTGTGCGTTCTGCGCGGGCGTCAGGTCGGGATCAAGCGCGATGGTTCGATCTTCCAGGACGAGACGTTCCTGCTTTGGCTCGATGGTATAAGTGTACGCGAGCACGAGCTGCCCGTCCTCCATCAAGCGTTGTGCGTCGTCCGAACCGGAACGCTGCTGTTCCAGGGACGCCAGCCGCTGCCGTACCCGGTCCGCCCGTTTCTCCAACTGGGCGACGATCTGTGCCCGGAGCTGCCCGTGTGAGACGACGCCCGAGAGCGATCCGCCGTACGCCTCGATCGCCGCACTCATCGTCTCGATGGATTCCAGTTCCGCCTCTTGTGCCAGGTGGGTGAGCTCGTATGGGGCATAGGCAAGCACACCGTCTGGGGTGCGTGCGATGCACGGAGTCCACTCACGGGTCGCCCAAAGAGCGGTGATGCGCCGGGTCTCGTTTGCCAGGTCGGCCCAGTTCTCCCAGCCGTTCACCTTTGTTGCCGCGTTGCCCGAAGCCCGATGAACGATCTCCCGCGCTGCCAGCGGACTTAGCCCGGAGATGCCGGAGACGAGCATCTGCCACAGGGAGGCAGAGCCTTTGCCCTGGGCACCCAGGGACGCGAGGTCATCTGGCACAACGCGGTGTGGCGGCAGTCCCTTGCGGGGCGGGGGAGGCGTGTATGGGCGTTTTGGGAGAATCGCCCGCACGCTGCTCATCTGTGGGGTGACGCGCTTCACACTTTCGAGAACGGTGGTGCGGTCGCCGTTGAGAAGCAGCAGGTTACTGTGTCGCCCCATCAACTCGGCGTCCAGCCAGACCCGTGTATTGAGACCATCGGTTGTATTCGCTATACTCAGGGAAATGATTCGCTCCGCCACTGGCTGCCGGATCTCCTCGATAACACCGTCGAGTACGTGCTTGCGCAGCAGGAGGCCGAAGGGAGTGACCAGGCCCGGCTGCGTGGTCGGACGCTCCGATAGGAACGCAACGCGGGGGTGCCGCGCCTCTGCCGTGAGGAGCAGTTGACGCCGCTCGCGTCTGGCGTACACCTCGATTGCAACGGACTCCGGCGTCGGCAGTGAGAGTTTCTGGACGAAGCCGCCCAAGAGCGCACTGGTGATTTCGTCGCCTATGGCGGCTGCAGTCAGAGCGTCGAAGTACATGGCGAGTGTTCGTCCTCAATCAGAGTACTGTTTGGCTGGCTCAGTGGCAGGTAGCGCTTGGAGGCCCGACTGGTGGCACGGCAGACCCCTCCAGCGCTGCTGATCGTGCTCTCCGGTCCATCCGGCGTCGGCAAGGACACGATAATTCAGAAAATGCGCGACCTCGGCCTGCCGTTGCATTATGCCATCACCGCGACCACCAGGAACAGGCGCCCTGGCGAGATAGATGGCTTCCACTACTACTTCCTGCCGGTAGAGGAGTTCCAGCAAAAGCAGCTAGAGGGTGAGTTCCTCGAGTACGCTGAAGTCTATGGCTACTGGTATGGCCCTCCGAAGCAGCCAATACGCGATGCCGTGGCGCGCGGGCAGGATGTGCTACTGAAGATCGATGTGCAAGGCGCACGCTCCGTGCGCCGCATAGCGCCGGACGCGCTCTTTGTTTTTCTCGCGCCGCCGAGTATCAAGTGGCTGCGGGACCACCTCAGGGCTCGCAAGACCGAGACGCCCGAGAAGCTGAGAGAGCGCGAGGCAGCTGCGATCGCCGAGTTGGAGGCCGCAAGCGAATTCGATCACGTGGTGGTGAACCGCGATCACGACGTGGAGGGCGTCGTGCGCGAGATTATAGACATCGTGAACCAGGAACGTCTGAACCGGGGACCACTGACCTTGTAGGGCAGTTTCTGAACGGGGTACGGCGCTCTGTGGCCGCCGGATGGTCAGGCGACTACGGGGGCGGGCACGGAGACCTTCGCCGTACGGGTGCGCGCCACCCGTGTGATTCGGCTACGTGCCGCTACCCACTGAGAGCATGTACCCGATGCCGGGCCGAGTGGTGATGCTCACCGCCTCGGCTGCGATTTGCATCTTGCGGCGGATATGCCGGATATAGACGCGCAGACTCTCCGCCATTTCCGGACGGAACTCTCCCCATACGGCGATAAAGATCTCACGATGCGGCACCACTCGCCCGCTGTGCATACACAGCTTCTGCAGAATGAGGAACTCCGTCGGCGAGAACGGTACCTCGTTGCTGCCGATCCAGACCCGGTGTGAGGACGGGTCGATTCTCAGGCTACCAGCGACCAGGGAAACCGTGCCCGGTATAGTGCTGCCCATGGTCGTTCGGCGCAGGAGAGCGCGAACGCGCGCGCCGAGCTGGGTCATCGCTTGGTGTGGCCGGAGCACATCGTCGGCGCCGGCATCAAGCAGCGGCACGGTGAGATGGCCGCCGGGCGTTGCATCAAGCGCCAGCAACGGTAACTCCGGCCACAGATCTCGATAGAGCCGAACCTCGTGTACGGCGGTCAGATAATTGTCGCAGAGGGCGACGCACACGTCGGCCTTTCCGGCATGCACCGCGTTCAGATCGCGGGAATATGGCTCCGCCACCCGCAGGCGCAAGTGTAGGCGGTGCAGGAGCGCCTCGCACGCATCGCGCTCCCGGCTTGGGGCACCAACGATAAGAATAACAGGTGTACTCGTCACAGCCGGAAGTGTACGTCCGTTGTCTCTCGAATGTCAATGGCCCTTGCGCTGATGCTAGACATTCAGCGCACCGCACTGTTACGATTGTGTGCAGTCATGCAGTTCATAAAGCTCCGCGCACGTTTACGATATTGCTGTGCCCTGTTCCTGGTATTGCTCTGCGCGTGCTCTGGTCCCCAGATCGCGGCCGACCCGGCTTGGACGCCTGCGGTCGTGCTTGTTACGCCAACAACAGATGGGGCGCAGGTGCAGGTTTCGCCGACCCCGCTGGATGTTCCAACGACCTCGTACACGATCAAGCGCGGGGAGAACCTGACGCAGATAGCGGAGCGTTACGGCCTCACGGTCGAACAGCTCGCCGCGCTGAATGGCATTAATAACCCGAATAACATTGAGGTTGGACAGCGAATCAAGGTGCCCCGGCGGTAGCGCACGCCACGGCCGGGGACGCCCCAATTGCACAGAACCTTCTCTATTTAGTTCTCGTCGCCACCCTCTGCGGCGGCATCGGTCTCACCCTCAACGCCAGCCTCAGCGCCTTCCTCGAGCTCCTCCGCTTCTTCCTCAATCTCAGGCTCGAGCTGCTGCGCGGTAATCCTGGCGAGCATCTCGGTCGGTTCGGTCACAATCTGGTAATCGCCGCTCAGGGACAGGTCCGAAACGTGGATGGTGTCGTCGAGCGCTTCAAGGCTTTCAATCGACACGTCGATCTGATGCGGCAGTTCTGTCGGCAGCGCGGTGACGGATACGGTCTCCAGGCCGCGAAGCAGGACGCCCTCGTTGTTATGCACCGCCGGTGCCTCGCCCGTCAGGACAATCGGCACGTCTGTGGTGATTTCCTGACGCAGGTTTACGGCGTGGAAGTCCACATGATAGAGGGCAAGGCTGATCGGATGGCGCTGCACATCCTGGACGAAGACCCGGACCGGGCGGCCCTCATCAACGCTGACATCGACGAGCGCGGTGCGTCCCGCGTCCCGATAGACCGTCTCAAACTCCTTCGCGTCGAGTTGCAGGTTCGTCGAGTCCACGCCGAAGCCGTACAGGACAGCGGGGATCTTTCCTTGCCTGCGCAGCCGGCGCGACTTCTTGCCCACGACCTCGCGCTTCGCCGCCGCGAGCGCGTATGTCTCATGACTCATGGTAACTCCCTGATTATCGAGTGGTACACCCGCTAGAATCGAAATATCCGTTCGCGTAACCTGCAAAGTCTAGCAGAAGCGCGCCGTTTGGCACAAACGGCGGCACCCGCCGAATCTGTCATTTGCCTTGCGCACTGCGGGGGAAGTCGGCTATAATCAGCGCTGTTGTTCAGGTATAAGTGGTACTGGCCGCGAGGTTGAGCGCCGCACAGAGGAGTGCTGCATTGGTAAAGATCAGGCTACGGCGTATGGGTGCGAAGAAGCAGCCGGTGTATCGCGTCGTTGTCGCGGACGCCCGCTCGCCGCGTGATGGCCGCGTCATCGAGACAATCGGTCACTACAATCCGCGCACTGAGCCAGCCACCATTGTCATCAACGAGGAACGCGCGCTGCGCTGGATCTCCGTTGGCGCGCAGCCAACGATTGTGGTGAGCAAGCTGATGAAGCGGGCCGGTGTCGGCGAGCCGAAGCCAGAAGTGACGGACGATCCGACGGTTGAGACGGCGTCTCCCGCGCGGCGCCCACGCAAGAAGGCCGCTGCCGCAGAGCAGGAGACCGTGCAGGCTGCGGACGCCGAGCCCGCTGCTCCGGCACAAGCCATCCAGGAGCCGGCCGCAGCCGCGCAGGGGGAGGCGCAGACCCCGGAGACCGACCCGATAAGCGCCTCCGTCGGCGCCGTGGAGCAGTCCGGCGAGGAGCCGGTGGCCCTCACGCAGGACGAGGCGCAGGCGCCGGACGCACAGGCGTAGCCCCGTGCTCGAAGAGCTAGTTGAGTTCGTCGCGAAGTCTCTCGTCGAGAATCCCGATGCAGTGGTGGTCGAATCCGAGGAATCCGGACGAGGCATCACGTACTACCTGACCGTGGACCCCAAGGATATGGGCAAGGTGATCGGCCGCCAGGGCAAGATAGCCCGAGCATTCCGCACGCTGCTCAGTGTCGCCGCCACCCGCGAGGGGGTGCGTGCAAACCTAGAGATACGTGAGGCCTGAAGCCTCCGAGGCGGCCAGCGGTATCCTTCTCAGCATTGGCCGGGTTGTGACCGCGCACGGGGTCCGAGGCGAGATGCGTATCGAACCACTTAGCGACAACCCGGCACGATTTCGCACCCTGAAGATGGTGCTCCTTCGTGGTGAGGAGCGCGTGGTGGTGTCCACCCGGCCGCACGGAACAATGGTGCTGCTCAAGCTGGAGGGCATCGATACCCCCGAACAGGTCCGGCTCTTTCGAGGCGAGTATTTGCAGATCCGGGTCGAGAGTGCCGCGCCCCTGCCTAAGGGGGTCTACTACCATCATCAACTCATAGGGCTGCGTGCGGTGACCACGGACGGCCAGGACCTGGGCGAGATTGTGGAGATACTGGCGTTGGAACCGAACGATGTCTACGTCGTGACCGGTGCGCGCGGTGAGGTACTGATCCCGGCGCTCAAGGATGTGGTCACCGAGATAAATCTGGAGCGCTCTCAGGTCACGGTTGCACCCGTCCCTGGCCTCTTGCCGTGGGAGCACAACGCGCAATGAACCTGCACCAGTTGCGCGTGCTGTCCACGTTGATTGACCGAGGATCCTACACGTCCGCGGCGGAGCACCTGCACCTGACCCAGCCCGCCGTCAGCCAGCAGATCAAAGCGCTCGAGACGTCGTGCGGTGTGCGCCTCGTGGAGCGCGCGAATAATCGCGTCGTACCGACCCACGCCGGCGAGGTGTTGCACAAGTACGCCGACTCGATGCTGCATCTGGAGGAGGAAGCGCTGCACGCGCTGGCGGATCTGCGCGTGGGGAACCGAGGTCGATTCGTCGTTGGGGCGAACACCACAGGGGGCATGTACATCGTTCCCCCCTTGATCGCCGCCTACCGGGAAATGAATCAGGATACGGAGATCATCCTGCGCATCGATCACACCGAGGCGATTGTCTCGCAGATTGCGGCGCGCTCCCTGGATGTCGGCTTCGTCGGGGGGCACATCTCCGACAGACGTTTCAACGTGGAGCCGGTTGTTCTGGACCGCCTGGTCGTGATC
>JACDAU010000361.1 GCA_013695265.1 Chloroflexia bacterium | reverse complement strand
CCTAAGCGCGGCGGGCCCTGTACTGGCGGTACCGGGGAGCCGGAATAGCCGTAGTCCGCTATGCTTGCGGCTCCTCCAGCGAGGCGAACTCGGTCATTGACTGTGGTGCCCGGCCACGGCCTGGGTTCCCGCTAGTCCTTCTGCGCCTTGCCCTTCTTGTTGTCGGACTGTCCCTTCGACTGTTGAGGGTCTCGGCCCTTTGCCTTCGCTTCCTCGTCGCTCTCCGGATTGTTCGTGTCCTTGCGCTCATCCTGCGCCTTGGTGCCTCGTGTGGTGGGCATTATTTCCTGTCTCCTGACTACTCGCTCGCTACCATACAGCCGCGTGGCCCTGGGCCCGCACATCTGAGGCCGCAAGCATGGTGCCGTCGGAGCGGCGCTCGATGAGCTGCACGGTCCGCCCGCCCTGCCAGCCGCCGGTGAGCGCGATCTCGTGACCGCGCGCGCGCAGATCCGCCACGGAGGTCTCGGGCATTCTGTCCTCCATGACGACGCTGTTCCCCGTTCACCTGCCCACCACGGCGCGTCATTCGCCTCCGCGATGTTCATCCCGTGGTCGAGCAGGTGGGTGATGAGCTGGAGGTTCGTCTGCACCTGGTAGTCCGCCCCCGGAGTGCCACCAATGATGTACGGCAAACCATCGCGCATGAGGAGGAACGCGTTCAGGGTGTGCGCCGGCTTCTTACCCGGCGCGAGCACGTTCGGGTGGCCCGGCTCCAGGGTGAAACCGCGCATCCGGTTGTTCAGCAGCACGCCCGTGCTCCCTGCCACCACCCCGCTCCCGAATCGGGCGAACACGCTCTGAATCCAGCTTACCGCGTTGCCCTCGGCGTCAGCGGTGGCAAGATACGTCGTGTCCGTGCCATACGGATTGTGCTCGCCCGCTGGAGGCCCCGGGTTCGCGCACGCCATGTCGATCTCGCCCGCGCGCTGGGCCGCGTATTCCTTGGAGAGGAGCCACTCCATCGGTACGTCTGCGTGGTCGGGGTCGCCGAGGTACCGGTGGCGGTCCGCGAACGCGAGCTTCTTCGCCTCGATGAGCACGTGGAGTGCATCGGCGGCGAGTGGCCCCATCGCCGTCAGGTCGAACTGTTCGGCGATGTTCAACTCCTGCAAGAGGATATGCCCCTGTGACACCGGTGGCTGCTCCAGCACAGTGACATCGCGGTACGTGCTCTGGATCGGATCGCGCACGATGGACGTGTGCTCCGCGAGGTCCTGCTCGTCCAGCACGCCGCCCTGCTCCCGAACGGAGCGGGCGATCTCCCGCGCCACCTCGCCCTCGTAGAAGCCGGCCACACCGTTCACCGCGATCGCTTCCAGCGTGCGCGCCAGGCCGGGCTGGCGGAGCGCGGCGCCCGTGTGCGTCGGACCCGCGAGGAACTGCTCCCGCGAGTATGGATACGACGAGAGCAACGCGCGCTGCGTCTCCAGCTCGCGCGCGATGCCAGGGCCGATACCAAAGCCGTCTCGAGCGAGCTCGATCGCGTCGCGTAAGCAGTCGACCAGGGGTAGCCTGCCCCACCGGCGCGACGCTTCGCACCACCCATGCACTGCGCCCGGCACAGCCACCGTCATCGGGCCACGCTCCGGTATACCGTCCGGGAACTTTTCCGATGTCGCGGCCCGTGGGGCGTTCCCCGACCCATTGAGCGCCCAGGACCGCTGCTCGGCGGCGGAGTACAGCACGACGAAAAGGTCGCCACCGAGATGCGAGGCTGCAGGTTCCACGACCGCGAGCACGGCGGCCGCGGCGATGGCAGCGTCGATGGCATTGCCCCCGGCACGCAACGCTGCCACCCCTGCGCCAGAGGCCAGCGGCTGCGAAGTGGCGACCGCGCCCCGCTGTCCCGTGGCGATGCGCCCGAACGACTCGAACGGCAGGTGAGCGGCTGTCTCAGATCGCGCCATGAGTCGTTCTCCTTTATGATCTGTGGGTGGTCACCGAACGTCTATGATAACAGGATGCGCTACACTACCCGAGCAAAGCCAACCTCGTCGGGCCACTTGCTGCTTAAGCCGCCGATTGGCGGTTGGCAACCGCTGTTGTGAAGGGAGACGCGTTATGCATCGTGGGTTGTGGACTGGTTTGGCCGTGGTGGGCGTCGGAACCCTCGCGGCGCGCCGGCTGCGTGCCACCGTGCCGAAGCTCGTGCGCGAGGAGCCTAACCCGCGCTTCGACGCATCGGACCCCGAGGCGCTCCAGAAGGCGGTCCGCTACAGCCGGCTGCATGAACGCCTCTGGCTGGTCTCCACCGTTTGGGGTTTCATGCTCGATGGCGTCTCCCTGGCCTCCGGCACGCCGCGGACGCTCGCGGACGCCATTCGGGCGGTCGTGCGGCCGCGGTTCCAGGCCCCCGCCTTCGTGCTCGCGTGGTCGCTGCAGGAATGGCTGCTGGGTCTGCCCCTGGCGTATTATGGCGGTTATGTCATCGAGAAGCGGTACGGGCTCACCAAGCAGTCCCGCCGGGGATGGTTCGTTGACCACATCAAAGGATTCGGCGTGGGCGCCGTGATTAATACTCCGCTCACAACGGGCTTTCTGTTTGTTGCACACCGCTATCCTCAGCGCTGGTGGATCATCGCCTCCGCAATCGCGCTGCCAGTAACGGTGCTCTTCGCGGGGCTGTATCCCGTGCTGGTCGCGCCAATCTTCAACAAGTACGAGACACTGGAGGACGACGACCTCGCAGAGCGCGTCCGACGGATGTCGGAGGCCGAGGGAGTGCGCGTCTCGCGGGTGATGCGTATGGACATGAGCCGCCAGACCAGCAAGGCGAACGCATTCTTCGCTGGTGTGGGAAGGAGCAAGCGCATCGTGCTCGCCGATACATTGATCGATCAGTTCACCCCCAAAGAGGTGGAGACCGTCGTCGCGCACGAACTGGCCCATCAGGTGCATCGCGATACATGGAAGCTCATCGGGCTCTCCGGCATCGCGACGGTTTCCGGGGCGTGGCTACTGCACAAGGTCTTCCCGTTAATTGTGCGGCGCACCCATTCGCCCACGGGCGCGAGTACGCTTGGCGACCCCGCGAGCCTGCCACTCGTAGGTCTGATGACGGGCGTGTTCGGCCTGCTCGCCATGCCGGTTGTGAACGCCTACATTCGGCGAGTGGAGCGCCGCGCGGACCGATTCGCTGTCCGCCTCACGCAGGATCCGCAAGCGTTTATCGGAGCCATGCGCCGCTTGCAGCAGACGAACCTCACAGATCCCGACCCGCCCGCCTGGGTACGCGTACTGCTGCACAGTCACCCAAGCATCGGCGAGCGCGTGCGCTGGGCCGAAGGGCACGTG
>JACDAU010000269.1 GCA_013695265.1 Chloroflexia bacterium | reverse complement strand
CTTCGTGCCGTCCGGCACCCAGTAATAGCGCACCCAGATCCAGACCACATACGCGGCCATCGACCCCGCACACCAGGCGATCATCCGCCACGCGGGCCAGCCCCACGGCAACAGCGCCGCGAGCGCGAGCGGCCACACCAGGTACCACCCCTGGAAGTACGTGGTCACCACCATCAGGAACACGAAGAACACCTCGAATGACGCCCGCACCAACCGGTCGGGCCGCCACCAAACCGACCAGGAGGCAACGACGAGCGCGGCCACCAGGATACCCCACCCGAGGAGCTTCAGCCATCGCTTCACCTCCGGCACCGGGTAGGTGTTCTCCAGCAGGTGTGCGACGATGTTCGCGGGTGAGACGACGAAGAGCGAGTTCGTGTCTGCGATGCTTGTGCGGATCGCGCCGAGATCGTAGAACGGAAAGAGGCCGAGCAGCAGCGCCACCGCGCCCAACGAGCTGGTCCGCGCCACGAGCCGCCAGCGCGCGGGCCACCCCCCGGCGCGCCTCCACACCGCCACTGCGGCGACCGGCAACAGTGGCGCGGCGACGAACTTGATCAGCGTCGCGATGCCGAGCAGCGGCAGCACCCAGGCGTCCCGCCGCCGGGTCCACGCGACGTACGCGAGCAGCAGAGGCACCAGCATCACCGCGTCGTTGTGCCCGTTGCCCGCAACTTCCCAGAGCACGAGGGGGTTCCACAGGTAGAGCAGTGCGCCCGTAGCGGCTTCGTGTGGGCGGGTGACGGCGACCGCGCGCGTGATGAGCCAGCCACCCAGCAGCAAGCACCCGATCGCGAGCAGCTTGTAGCCCGCGACGGCGCGGGGAATGTCGTCGCCCGATACCCAGCTTATGGGGGCGGAGATGAGGTGCCAGACCGGACCGTACGCGGAGGGATGATACCCCCACTCGCCGCTGAGCTTCCCGATCACGGGGTCGTAATAGTATGTCTGGGCGTACACCGCCATCGGGTTGTCCCCAAACACGGTGAAGACGCGCGCGTACGCGACGTACACGTAAATGTCTATCGCTGTGGCAGGGAACATGAAGCCCATCAGGGCGGCATGGATCGCGCTCCAGCTAAACACCACGGGCAACGCCCGCCGCGCGGGCAGCCGGCGGGTCTCCCGGAGGGCGAGCATGTACAGACCGAACAGGAACGCCATCCCGCCAACATAGGCCCAAAGCTCCGGCTTACCGTACTGTGAGAGATAACCGAGGTCGGAGGGCCGAACGTTCCCCGGCAGCGGGTAGCGCCACACGAAGTATCCCAGGGGGAGCAGCATCAGCAGGCCGAGCAGCCAGAGGCGTCGGGTGCTCGGCGCGCGATGTTCAGGCGGAGTAGTCATCGGCCGCCGGTTCCTCCGGCAGGTTACGGGCAAGCAGCGCCGCGCCCTCGCGGGCGAGCCGGCTGTTCGGCACCACTTCGTGGAAGCCCGCCTCGCGCGCCGCCCGCTGACTTTCCGTATCGACGTGCGGACCGTAGGCCACGAGCCGCGCCCGCCCTGCGGCGGTAGCTATCTCCGGCAGATGCCCGGCGCCATGGGACAGGTCCACGATAACGAGCGGAGACTGGGACACCGCCAGCGCCGCAAGTAACTCCTCGGGCGTGGAGACGCGGCGGAGAGTGTAGCCGAGGGTGTGCGCCGAGTCGCTTAGCCGCGCGCCAAAGAATACGTCTGGTGCGAGTGCGAGGATGCTTTTGTCACTCATTCCATCGGCCTCATCACGATTGTATCCCCTTCCTCACCGTGTGCTGTAGTGTACTACGGCTCACGCTAGCGGCTCCAGTACGTACCCCCGGAAGGTCGCAGGGGCTTCATTCACGTCGATGTGCCGTGGTGGCCGGCGTCTTCAATTCTGGTGGCGGGGCACAGCCAATCCCCGACACCCCTACGGGCGGTGCCGCGCGATAACCCTCCGTGTCCGATTCGCCGCGCGGGGAATCAGGCTTGGTTCCACCCGGAGCCGTGGCCGGGGAGCCGCTCGCCCGCAGCGCCGGGCCATGCATCGTTCCGGAGCTACGTTAGCCTGCTCTCAGGTATCTCAAACGCGTACGTGTCGCCGTGGCTCACATAGCGCACCCTGTCCTCCAGCCCCGCCGACTGCACCTCCCGCTTGAAGTCGTCCAGCGGCGACTTGAACACGGTGTAGTCGTTGTAGTGGATCGGCACTGCTACCTTCGGGTTGATGATCCTGATGGCCTCGACTCCCTGTCTGGCGTCCATCGTTACCATGATGCCGAGCACACGGGTGCCGCCGAGGTGCAGAAGCGCCAGGTCGATATCGGGGAAGACGCGCGGGATCTCGCGCAGTTGATCGTGGATGAGCGTATCGCCGCTTATATACAGTTGCAGCGGCAGCTTCCCCGAAGATGTACGGAACTGCAACAGGCTCCCCATCACCGGCGGAAGCACCTTGCCCATGATGCCCGGTCCATGGGTGCCCGGCATCGAGGTGATTTTCAGGGTCATGTCTCCCTTCTTGACCGTGAGAGAATCCCAGGTCTTGATGGGAATGGGAGCAGCGAAGCCGGACTTCTTCAGCGACTTGGCCGCGTGTGGTGTCGTCACGATCGGCGCCTGCTTATCCAGGTCCCGCTCCGCAACGCGGTCGAAGTGATCCTCGTGCATGTGCGAAAGAAGGACCAGATCGAGGGGCGGCAGATCTCCGATCTCCATCGCGGGGTCGGTCCGGCGCGTCGAGGTCAGGCCGTAGCCCAGGTGGACCTTCTCTCCCCGGTGCAGAAAGTTTGGGTCGGTCAGGATGGTGAACCCCGCGTACCGTATGATCGTGGTCGCCGTCCCGACGAAGTACACCGAGCCGTGCCCCAGATCCTCGGCGCCGCCCGCCGGCAGAACCAGTTCGTGTGCCTGTGTCATATCCCGTATCTCCTCTCCTGCTATCGTGCGAAGAGAGGCAGGAACAGTGCCATTACCAGCCGCCGCTCGCGATGGAGGCGCGGGATGTCTGAGTTATGCCGCTTTGAGACACAATCCCCTTGAACGAGGATGCATGTCATCCCGAACGCAGTGAGGGATCCGTAACCAGTACCACGGATTCCTCGCGGGCTCGGAATGACAGAAGCGCTACCATTCAGCCGGACTCAGAGTGAGACTTCACAGCGACGGCTTCGCTCACTACACTTCCAAGAGGTATTCCGTATCGTAGTTGCACAGGAGGCGCACTCTGGACCGCAATCGGACCTACACCAACCCCGTGTACGAGGGCTACCTCGGGGACCCGTTCGTGCTCCAGGTTGGCGCAGAATATTACGCGTACGGGACCGTCGCCGTGCGCGAACTCGCCATCCCGGTGCTTCATTCGTTGGACCTCGTCCGGTGGACCCGGCTCGGCGACGCGCTGACTTCGCGCGGCAGCGACTTCGACTGCCTCTGGGCGCCGGAGGTCGCGCACCACGAGGGCACATACTATATGTATTACTCGGCGGGCGGTGAGG
>JACDAU010000264.1 GCA_013695265.1 Chloroflexia bacterium | reverse complement strand
GTCGAGTCATGTGGAGAGACGCATGCTGGTGCTCATCGATACGCTCTTCGAGTATCTCATCGCGTGGCACGCGCCTGAGTCGCTGTACGTCGTTTTCCGAGAGGCCAAGGGCAGCTGCGAGGTTCGGGTTCGGATCATCGTCGAGCGCGTTGACCTCGAAGCCTCGCTGGGCAAAGATGCGAGCCATCGTCGCCGACAGGGTTGTCTTCCCGGCCCCGCCCTTACCTGCTACCGCGATTCGCATAAACTTGCGCCTCCTGTCACCGTGCGTTCTGACCCATTTATTGACCACACCTCCCGCTGCTTGGGGGCGGATGGGCCCGCTTACCGGTCTATAGCCCATCGTCGATGTCGCTCGTTGGGAGCAACGTTGTAGGGATGATAGCACGGTCTATCCGGCTTGTAAATAGCAAGAGCTGCGCAGAGCCGAAACTCCCACAAATCGTTGGCCCCGCGCGTATGTCGAGTAGCTACATCCCCCAGCCCATTCCCCGCTACCCCGGCGAGTATCCCCGCATCAGCCGACAAACCGACCATTCCATTGAACTATGCGCTGAACAACCTGTCCTGTGTTACTGCTGGAGAGTAAGTCTCCAGCCATGTGGTGAGCTCACTTTGCAATGACGCCGAGAAGGCCCTGTCTACGCGCCACGAGTCGACAATCAATGAGCGCAGTGACTGGGGACACGCGGAGAATGGTGGAATGGTAAGCCGCGACAGGACTTCCTTGGAGAAGCGCCGTTTACTTCCGGGGGAGGAGATGGCAAGAAGGAACTCCTTCGCCACGGGGAGCGTAAGCATCGCTAGCAAGAAGACTGCTTCGGCGTAATCATCGGTCGCGAGCAGATAGCACGTGTCGTCCGTCACTGCCGGTAGAGGGCTGGGTTCCTGGAGACGGAATACCGGCTCAGAATAAAAAGAGGCAATGGCGATCTTGTATTGGCGATATGTATAGGCCCCAATCCCGAAGATTGCGAACTGTGGTCGACCGCGGTAGATCCTCGACCGCCGCTGACGGAACTCGTCTGCATGTTCTTCAAGGTACGCCCACAGCTTCGGAGACCGCTGCGGCAGGTTCTGAAGCTGATCTTGCAGATCTCGCTGATACAGGGGAACGACAAAGCGTGCTGCTCGGCCATTGAACAGATCGGAACCTTTGTATAGCGGATACAACACCTCGGGCTCGATATCCACATTCTCTCCGTGTCGATTGTGGAGGCCATTCACGGAAGGGATCAACTCGAACCGGTCTCGAAGGTCGTGCTTGATTCCTTGTCGCCAAATGTAGACCGGCGGCGAACGCCGCTCCAGGAAAGCTGTTCGCTGGTACGATGCTGTGTCATAGACAAGCCGATCATCGACTACGCCAACCTCTCCCACCTGCTGGCCGCCGATGGCATCGAAAACGGTACAGGAATGGCGCGTGACTACATCTGCACCGACCTTGAAGGTAAGCAATCCGGCATCTACTGCCGCTCCAAACCATCGCATTGCATCGACGCGATAGTACTGGAAGTCACCTGCGTTGGTCACTTGGTCGAGAAATAGGAGCAGATTTCGGACAACTGTCCACTTCACAAGTAATGCAAGATGTGTGGATCGGAAACCGCGTATCAAGTTTACAAAGTGCAGAATGATGTTCTCAGCGATGTCGAAGTTACCCTTGCCTGTCAGTGCATCCAGGCCTGGGAGCGTCTTCAGATTGACCTTCGGCCCGGTGTTGACACCACCGAGACCAGCGTTCGTCACCCAAGGCGGGTTGCCTATAAGGCGGGTTGCCTATAATGAGGATTGATGCGTTGGCAGGCACTTCAATATTCTTGAAAGTCGCATCAAAAACATCACCCTGTCTAAGAGCAAAGCGTCTAACTTGGCTATCAGCCAGGTGTGCGGTTGTCGCCGCATGGTATTCGTGGTGGATCTTCCAGCCGACTACTTGGGCTGGGCACTCGGGTGGAATGGTAGTAAGAAAGGCCCCTAGCCCAAACGTAGGTTCAATGACTAAATCATACTTCGTAGTATCAAGCTGATCCCAGATAAGGCGCGCTAGCGGCTCCGGCGTCTGGAAGTCACCACGCTGCCGCTTGGACAATTCAATGGACAGGAGGCTGGACATTATCTAGACAGATTCACTCGCGTACAGATTGACTATGCCCTCAATGGGACTGTCGATGACCCGCTTGTACTGCAACCGCCACTGTTGAGCGTTCGAAATGGTTAGAGACCCCACCCGAGGTGGATGCAGTAAGAGATCTCGCGCATAAGCCGCGAGTGTTATTTCGTCAACGGGGATCATGCGTTCGACTAGATACGCGAAGATGTCGTCCTCATTTCCTCCACGTGCGATTAACTCTGTAATGCCTTTCGTAGTTTGAAAGTCAGCAGTAAGCTCCTTTGGTATGTAACGTACAGCAACGAATGGCAAGTATGCGCGGTGCCCCTCGTCTCGCTTGTCATAGACGAACACCATCAGACTATATCCCAGTCCTTCAATCTTCTGCTTATACGACGTGAACGGCGACGAAGATTGGGGCTGACGAATCGACGTGACTTTGATATCGCAGTCGAGTGCAGGGAGGTCGATTCCCTTCGCCGAGTTGCCGAGTGTCGGAATAATGCGCTCGCTTAGGAGTAACTCCTGAAACTGACGTTCTATATAGGTTCCTACTGCCTTTCCATCGGTCACCCCAGACAAAACATCATGGCTCTGCTGACTAAAGCGCTCCGCAAACGCGCGAGTGGCGTTGAAGAATGCGCCCATCACGTCACTCTGTCCAGTTTCTTCCCGATTCGTCATTTTCGAGATACCTCTCAGCATAGTACGACACAGAGTAACCTCGGTGAAGTCATAGTACCACCACGAGGCGCCAGTTCCATCCTGAACACGATTGGTATGGTGAGGGTTCCTGAGGATCTGGATGCCAGTCCCCGTTTCAATCTATCCTCCAAGTATGCGACACGGTGGCTACAGCGGCAACTCTTCGCCGGCGGCGATGAGCGCCTCGACGTCCTCGTCGGTAGCATCGGGCGGCGGGGGGGCGATTCCGAAGCCGACCGCGTAGCTCTGCTCGATGATGCCACGCCGCGCGAGACGCATCGCCTTCGCGAGGTTCTCCACGAGCGGTGAGTCGCGGTCGACCGTCAGTAGCATTTCTCGCACCTGGCGCATGAGGTCCACCGCCTTGTTGAAGGTAAGCACGAGGTCCCCCTCGGAAAGCTCCACCCGCTCCAGCACGCGCGCGAGCGTCACACCGTTGCACCATGCGCGCATCGTGCCGAAGAAGTACAGATTGTACCCCTCGGAGAGGGCGTACCCCGCTTTGCGCTCCGCCCGCAGCACCTTGCCTTCGATCTCGCCCAGGTCACGGCGCAGGTGTACCAGGTGCGTCGGCAGCACGTGCCGGTTCCCAAACTGACGGTCGCGGTCATACGCGAACCAGGAGAAGACCTCCGCCAGGTCCGGAGGGTTCAGCTCGTCAACGCGCCCCGCCGCGATCATCTCGCAAATAATGAGCCCGTTCGTATCAAACACGTTCGCCAGGAGTCCGGTCTTCTCCGTCGGCTCGCCCCGCTGAAGATACCCGAAATGGTGCAACACCGAGACGATGCCGCGCAGGGTGTGCTGCGCGCGCTCCTCCTGTTGCTGCGCCCGCCGTTCCAGTTCCCGCGCCGTCTGTGCCTGCTCCTCGAGCAGGCGGCCTGCCTCGCGCAGGTTCGCCCGATGCTGCTTCCGCACCGGACACGGGTCACAAACGTGCCTCTCGATTCGCGCTTCGAGCGCGTCCTGCTGCGCCCGCGTTGCCTGTTCCTCCTGCGCTAGCCGCTCCAGGCTGGTCGTCACTGTCTCGCGGATGCGCTCGCGGTGCCGCTCGGCCCACTCCCGTAGGTTGGGCAACTCGAGCGTGGCCTGCGCCGCCGTTAGCGCCTGCCAGTCAGCCTCCGGAACCTCCTCAAGCGCGTCGCGGCCGATGGCCTCGAACAACGCCGGTGGCAGATCAACCCGCAGTTCCCGGCTCGGCAGGTAGTCGATCTCCGCGTAGCCCTGGAGCGCTCGCAGCCGCCGACCAGCAAGGACGCGCACGGTGCTGTCGGCGCCACGACCGGCGTAGATCAGCCAGCCCTCCCGCGTACTATGCACCATGACGCCTGGTGGCAGGCTGCGGAAAAGCTTGCGCAGCGCCTCGCGGGTCGGCCCGCGCCACGGGGTGTCCTGCAGCCGGGCGTCAAGGGCCTCACGCTCCCGACGGACGCTATCGAGCTTCCGCTTGAGCGCGGCACGGCTGTGGCCCAGTTCCTCATACTCGTTCAGCAGTTCCTCACCGTCCCGGTAGCCGATCAGACAGCCACGCGGCGGGGCCTCAATTCCCTGCTGCCGAC
>JACDAU010000246.1 GCA_013695265.1 Chloroflexia bacterium | reverse complement strand
CAGCCGGGACTGCGCGTGCATCTGGTCGGCCACAGCTTCGGCGCGCGGCTTGTCTCTTTCGCGCTCGCAGGGCTGCCCGCTGGCGACCCCAGCCCAGTCAAGTCGCTCGTGCTGTTGCAGGGAGCGTTCTCTCACTTCGCGTTCGCCCGCTCGCTCCCACACGCACCCAGCCGGGGCGGCGGGCTCTCGGGGATGGCCGCGCGGGTGGACGGGCCGCTCGTCGTTTGCTACTCCGTCCACGACTCCGCGGTCGGCACGCTCTATCCGCTCGCCTCTATCTCCGCAGGACAGGACGCCGCGGCAATGGAGGACCGCTTCTTTCGGTGGGGCGCGATGGGGTACGACGGCGCGCAGGCAGTAAGCGCCGCACAGGAGCCGCTCTGGCGCGTGGGGCAGAAGTATGACTTCTCACCGGGGAAGTTCCTCAACCTCGACGGCAAGGACATCGTCGCTACGGGCGGGCCACCGGCAGGCGCGCACAGCGACATCTTCCACCCCGAGATCGCCTGGGCGATGCTGAGCGCTGCGGGGGTGGCCAACGAGGGAGGAAAGTAGAGGCGAAGCATTCCGGAACTGCTTCGCCCCTGCGTATCAGACCTTCTTCCATTTGTGCAGCCCACCGTCGAAGATCCACCCACGACGGCCGGGGCTGTAGTGCCAGCGGGTATCGGGATCACTCTCTGGTACCGCCTCGCCCTTGTCAGTGTAAAACGTCAGCTTCACCGACTTACCCTCGGGGATCTTGGTCAGGATCTCAAACTGGCTGCCGGGACCGGAGCGCACATTGACGTCCATCTTCGTGAAAGCGCTCCACGACTCCGGTTGTATGTTGTACTCCCACCGGAGTTTCTCGGAGATCTTCGCGGCCCTCGCCCTGTTTGCCTCCTTGTCCGGCGTGGGTTTCGGGGCAGCCTTTCGTCCCTTCTTCGGGCAGATCACCCAGCCACCGAGGGAGTTTTCCCACAGAAATCTCCACCCAAACGTCGGGCGCGTGCCCTTCCATGGGTTGATGCAGCCCACATCCATGCCGGGCTCATCGACCGCTGTTACCACCTCAAAGTGGCCACCCTTGTTCGCATCGAAGTCCCAGTACACGAGGATAATGGCGAGGCGCCCATTATCGACCTGTCCGCGAAGCAGCGACTGATACTCCGCGAGACTGGACGCCTGCTTCGTATCGGTTGGCACGCCGTGGGCGCTCAGGTACCGCGTCTGATCTTCCACATAGGTGTATCCCTTGTGGTTCTCGCCCTGCATCCAGTCAACTATCTCGTCGGGCCACGCGCGCTTCTCCGTGGCATGCATCAGCACCATCGAGACGCAGCTTGGTCCGCAGTTGTTCAGGTAATTGTTGACGTTGCCATCCCAGGGCATGGAGAGGTCGAGCTGATTGATCGGACGCACTCCCTCGACGATGGAGGCGACACCACCCTCCCCCGAGTCCGACGGGTCGGCCACCTTGAAGTTCTTGTCGTCAAGGCGATCACGCAGTGACGGAGACGTTGCCGCCGCCACCTTCGCTATCTTCTCGTAGTCGAGCTCAACAATCGGCACCCTCTACCCCCTTATAGCCCCACTGCTTCCGCCGCGGTGATAATAGTTCCGGGCTGCTGCACCTTCGTCTCTTGCAGCTTCCGCACGAGCGCGTCGTGCGTCTGTGTGGCCTCGCCGAGCGATGTGCGCAGCTTCTTGTTGGTGTTCTGGCAGGTGCGCAGCCGTTCCTGTAGCTCCGCCGCGGTCTGGGGCAGGTTCGCTTCGGTGAGACCCGCTACGAGCACCACCCAGCCCGTGCGGCCGGACGCCGCATCCCGGACCCTGCACCATGTCCTGCTGGGCTCCCCGCCGTTGAAACGGTACGCGGGGCCGTCAAGCACGTACCCCGTCGCCGCAAGCGTCGGGGATGCCGCTTTCGTTGGCGTTGCGATCACCTCGTATGCCGTGCCAGGGAACTCGCGAATGTTGACCGAGTCCCCGGTTATCTTCACCACGAACGCGGCGGGGATTACTTCGAGCATCCGCGTGTCATACCTTTCCTCCCAGTCGTGTATCCAGCGATTCGCCTGTTGCGCGTACAGTATGGGGTCATTGTTGTCGCTCGCAGGTGCGTACACGGGCGTCGCCTGGGAGATCGTCCGCAGCCCGCGCGACCAGTACACCCGCCGCATCACGCCGATCCACTCGAACAGCCCCTGCTCGTAGCTGTTGTACGCCGCGAACCGCCCGATGCACGCACCGCCCATGGAACGCCACCGCTCGTTGCACACGACGTTGCCCCAGCCGAGCGTCTTCTCTGCCGCGCCAAGCCAGCGGAGGCTGTGCTCCTTTCTGGCGAATGCCAGGGCGACCGCGGGATCCATGGCCTCGGTCACGCACGTCAGATACAGCGCCCTCGCACCGTCCTGGACCGCTGCGGGGCTGGCATGAAGACGCAGCGCATCCTTGAACCCTGGATAGCTAATAGAAGGAGTGCCAAAGAGCAATCGGTCGATCATGAGCGCGCGTCTCTCTATACAATGAATGGTCCGACGTTTACCAAAAGGCGTCCGAATTGTAGCGTGTGCGTGATCCCCACCGTAGGGGCGTTCAATTGAACGCCCGCACATGTGGCACCGCACCATTGCGTTCGCGGCGGATTGATTCCTTTGCTCACCGCTCTAGTGTATAACGGCCCGGATCACATATCTAGTGGTCTCGACGCCGAGCGCGAAAATCAAACGCGGTTGCGCCGAGCCACGGAGTCGCGCTCACGCCGGGGGCAACAGTCGTTCGCGCAGGCGGGCAATGTCCTCCTCATCGACGCCAGCTTCGCGCAGGTACGCCTCCGTCCCGCCGTAGTGGTTCCCAACGCGATCAAGCACCTCAGGCATCACCTCGGCCCTGGGCTCGCCCCATGCCAGAACTCGCTCCCGGTCTGCCCGCTCTCCGGGGCCGTTCAGGAGCCACTCCTCCTGCCGGGACTTCAGCAACTCACCGCTCAGCGCATAGTCCGCGCCGATGGTCTTCCGATCCACGCCAGCCAGATCCAGCAAGAGCGCGCAGACGAGCCCGGTGCGGTCCTTCCCCGCCGCGCAATGCACCAGCACCCCGCCTTCGGGCGCACGCGCGATGACCGTCAGGGCATCACCCACGCGCGTAGAGAACCGCTGGAGCATGCTGACGTAGTCCTCGGCGAGCGTGGTGGCAGTCTCAGGCGGTGACACCGCGGGGTCGATAAACGAGACGTTCGTGTACGCGATGCCGTGCTCGCCCGGTTCCGCGAACGGGTTGGGCTCCGTATCCAGCTCCTCGGGCATGCGCAGGTCCACGATGGAGCGCACCCCATACGCGGCGAGCGCGGCCTGCCCCGCCTCCGTGAGCGCGTGCAAGCTTTCGGAGCGCACGATCGCGCGCCAGCGGATCTCGCGTCCATCGGCCGCCCGGTATCCGCCGAGGTCGCGGGCGTTGAGACTCCCCTCCCACTCCAGCCTGCGTGTCCGCTCTTGGGTCATCCTCGCTCACCCCATTTCTCTGTGCTCTTGGCCCTTCCAGTGTGTTGATGGAGGCCGGTTAGAGTATCTCATAGTACATTGTTTCGACGGCTGGCGCGATGTTCATCACTCCTCGGTGGCTACCTCACTTGGTCGTCACGTGGGATGCTCACAATTAGCCAGCCCTTTGTGTCGTTCGGGTACCGCTGAATCGTACAAGCGAGGCAGTGGAGCCGATAGCGAGGACAGCCGCACCCAACAGAAGACCACTATTCCCTTGCTGGTCGATCGCAACTCCCGCCCAAAGTGCACCTGCCAGGAAGCCCAGGGTGAACGCCATAGAGGTGATGGCTTGGAGGCGCGCCTGGTACGGGGGATCGGCCAGCTGGCGAATCCTGCTCGTGTTCCAGACGGCCTGAGCAAATGCCACGAACCCGATCGCGGCAAGCGCTACGAACTGTGCGATGCCCGTGGGCAGCCAGACGAAGAGGGCGACGGCAAGCGCCGCCACCAGACCCATCAGGGCATACAACCTGGTGGCACTAGCCCCCTCAGAATGGGTCCCGGCGAACGCAGCCCCGCCCAGGCCGCCCAGGTTCATCCCCGCCGCAAGCACCCCGAGATCCACTATCGAACCACCAACCGCCTGCACGATCGCCGGCAGGACCGCGACGATGGGGCCGGCCAACGCTATCGTCGCGAAGGTCAGAAGGAGCGGGTGGAAAATTTCGGGCCGTCGAATCAGGTACCGAACACCGTCGCGCAGATCGGAAAGCACCACTCGAGGCGTGAGTCTGTGACGGTCATCCACGGGCAGATGTCCGATAGCGGGCAGGCTCCACAGGCTCAGAGCGGCCACCAGGTAGCTCACGGTGTTGAGCAAAAAGGCGACCGGCAGTCCGAGCCATGCCAGGATCAAGCTGCCCCCGGCGTTGGTCAACGTCAGCGAGGCGGTCTCGCTGACGGAGTTGATGGCCACCGCCGAGCGCAATTCGTCCGGCGGGACAGCCTCCGTCAGCACGACCTTGTACGCAGGGCGTGCCAGGAGAGTGCCGAGTCCGTTGAGCAGCGACCAGGCGTAGATGTGCCACAGCGCGAAGTGGCCTGTCAGGACCAGGCCGGTGACCAGCGCGGTGACCCCGGCGCCAGCAAGCTGGATTACCAGCAGGGTCCGGCGCCGGTCCATTCGCTCGACAATGGCCCCGCCTATGGGGAGGAGGAGCAGGGGCAGCAAGCCGAGCGCGGAGATGAGCCCGACGCCGAGAGCCGACTGCGTGATGGTGGCGACCAGCCAGCCTTGCGCGAGCACCTGGAACCGATCTCCAGCATAGGACAGGCTCATCCCGACCCACAACCGCCGGAACGACGGACGCCGCAGCGGCGCGGGCAGGACGCCGCCGAAACGGAGGGTCCGCAATATCCCCAATCCGCTAACGGCTGGCGGTCTGGGGGAGGACATCCATCAGCTGCCTCGCCTCGTCCGCGAGGTCGAGCACATGAGTAAACATCAGGGACACCCTGTCGGCGGCCTCTTCGGCCGTAACGCCGAACAGTTGAGATGCGATGTGCTGCGCCGCCGGGTCTGTGAGAAAAGCCAGCGCCGGGACCGCGCATCCCGGACCGTACCTGAGGGCGGCACTCGCGGCATAGCCCAGCCGCACGATCCGCGGATCCCCCTGCCAGCCCGCATCTCGCAGCCCTTCCACATATGCTTCGAACGCAACCTGCTCCAGGTCGCCCATTATTGACGGCTCCACCTCGAAGAAGGCGATACCGGCGAGCACGAGCGGCACCAGTTCCTCGCCCACCGCCCCCGGTCCAGCGAATGCCCAGTCGATCGCCACCAACCGGTCCGTGTCTGTGTAGTCAGGCCGAAGGAAGAGATTGCGCCGGAACGCGTCTCGGTGGCAGAGCACCTGGGGAAGTCGTTCGAGGGCGTGCAGGAAGTCCGCCCTCTCATCCCAGATGCGCAGGTAGGCGTCGGCCATACCCGAGGTGGGGAAGCAACGGCGGATCAGCGGGTACTCCAGGATACCGGGAAAGAGGGCGATGGCGGGGGCGCTCTTCTCCGTCCATCCCCGCAGCCACTCCTTGCTCAGCCACGGATACGCCGGCAACGGCTGCTCCCCCACCAGGTACGCTCCGTTGAACCTGCCCAGCTGTCGGGCGACGGTGGCATAGTCCGAGAGGGACCAGGGCTGTTTGGACGTGTGGGGAATATCCTCAAGCCAAAGCCAGGAACAATCCAGCGATGGGTCCTCAGCCCCCAGGCAGCGCGGCGCGGAGAGCCCGGCGGGCAAGTCGTCGAGCATCCCGGATGCGTAGATAAGCGCTTCGCGCTTGCAGTGGTTCCAGTCGCAGGGTTCCTCATCCTCACCTGCTGCGTGTATGATCTTGAGGATGATGGACCAGTCCACGTCCTTGCCACCGTCTCGTCCCGTGCCGACAACACGATATATCGTAGTGCCAAGACCGCCACCACCGTGGATGGGGACCAGTTGCCAGTCGATTATCTCCAGAGTATCGGTCCCCAAGGCAGTCCGTACCAGGGGAACCAGTTTGTCCCTGTTGATTGAGTCGAGTTCCGCCGCGTTGCCCATGACATTGCCTCCCGGATATGTGTTGCGTAGACTATCAGAACCTGAGCCCTCGTCCAGCTCTGTGCATCCATCAAGGGCGGCAATACCGGCAAAGGCGATGAAAGCTCACTATCGGGCTGTCGCTCTCCGATACGCGTGCAGCTCGTCTGCCAGCCGCGCGAGTGCCGCGGAGGTCGGAGGCTGAACCAGGCAGACGGCGTGGTCCACGCCAAGCATCTCAAGCTTGCGCAGATCGGCCGCAATGCCTCCGACGTGTGTGGCCCTAGCCTTCGATTCTTCATCCAAAGGCACCTGATCTGGATAGACCGCCAGCATCCCTTCCTGCACTTCGATGGACTCTATGTCGCGGCCCACTTCCTTGCACGCTGTGTCCAGCTGTTCAACGACAATTAGAAGGTGGGCTCGCATAGACTCACGGAAGATCTTACTTTGACG
>JACDAU010000231.1 GCA_013695265.1 Chloroflexia bacterium | reverse complement strand
GGCGTCGGTATCTGGGGAATCAACGTGCCGGTGAACTGGGGCTTCGACATCATCAACTTCGTGTGGTGGATCGGTATCGGCCACGCGGGAACGCTTATATCCGCGATCCTTCTCCTGCTGCACCAGGAGTGGCGCACCTCGATCAACCGTCTCTCGGAGGCGATGACGCTGTTCGCAGTGGCCTGCGCTGGCATGTACCCGATCATTCACCTGGGCCGCCCCTGGCTCGCCTACTACCTGTTCCCGTACCCGAACACAATGGGATTGTGGCCACAGTTCCGCTCCCCGCTGGTTTGGGATGTATTCGCCGTCTCCACGTACGGGACCGTCTCGCTGCTGTTCTGGTACACCGGCCTCGTGCCGGACCTGGCGACGATGCGCGACAAGACGCAGAACCGCTTTCTCCGCATCGTTTACGGCCTGATGGCGCTTGGCTGGCGGGGTTCCGCCCGGCACTGGAACAACTACCAGATGGCGTATCTGCTGCTTGCAGGGCTCTCGACGCCGCTGGTGGTTTCCGTACACAGCGTGGTGAGCTTAGACTTCGCGGTTTCCATCCTCCCCGGCTGGCACTCGACGATCTTTCCCCCATACTTCGTGGCAGGGGCGATCTTCGCCGGCTTCGCGATGGTGCTCACGATCGCGATACCGCTCCGGGCTTTCTATAAGCTGCAGGACTTCATCACGATGCGCCACATCGAGAACATGGCGAAGGTGACGCTCGCGACGGGCCTCGTTGTTGCATACGGCTACGCGGCGGAGATCTTCTTCGCGTTCTACTCCGGGGAGTATTACGAGCAATATTTCATCACGAACCGCATCACCGGCCCCTACTGGTGGGCGTTTGGGGCGCTGATCCTGTGCAACGTGCTCGCGCCGCAGACCCTGTGGTTCAAACGGGTGCGGACGAACCTGCCGCTGCTCTTCCTCGTCATGATGTTCGTCAACATCGGCATGTGGCTGGAGCGCTTCGTCATCATCGTGGTGAGCCTGCACCGCCAATACCTGCAAAGCTCGTGGGACATGTACGCTGGTACGTTCTGGGACTGGAGCACGTATCTCGGCACGATCGGGCTCTTCCTGATGCTAATGTTCCTGTTCATTCGCACCCTGCCCGCGATCGCGATCTTCGAGACGCGCGAACTGGTCACACCCGAAGAAACGTCTACGGAGACGCAGTCATGAATATAGAAACACCGATCTATGGCCTGCTCGCGGAGTTCCCCGGTGAGCACGCGTTGCTGATCGCGTCTCGGGCCGTCCGCGACGCCGGCTATCGCAAAATCGACGCGTACACCCCCGTGCCGGTGCATGGCCTCTCAGACGCGCTCGGGCTGCCAAAGAGCCGGGTGCCGTTGCTCGTGCTCTGCGGCGGGCTGATCGGCGGCGCGACCGGCCTGCTCCTGCAGTACTGGACCATGCACCTCGCGTACCCGTTGAACGTCGGCGGCAGGCCCACCGCCAGTTGGCCGGCGTTTATTCCGCCAGCGTTCGAGCTCACGATTCTGTTCGGCGCCTTCGCGGCGGTGTTCGGGTCGTTCGCACTCAACAAGCTGCCGCAGCCATATCACCCGGTGTTCAACGTGCAGAGCTTTGAGAAGGCGTCGACCGATGGCTGGTTCCTCGCGATTGAGGCCAGTGACCCCCGTTTTGATTACGGCCCCACGAGGCGCTTTCTGGAGAGCCTCGGCCCTGTTGAGGTATCAGACGTTGACCACTAAGTCCCTGTCATCATTCATACGCGCCAGCCTGCTGATGCTCGTCCTCGCCGCGTTGACAAGTGCGTGCGGGGGGAACCATCGTAACCAGCCATACTATGAGGCGCAGGAGCCGAGCGAGTTCTTCGAGGACGGCAAGTCCTCCCGGCCGCTCGTGCCCAACACGGTCGCGCAGGGCCAGTTGCGCGATGACGCCCATCTGTACACCGGGAAGCAGAACGGTGAGGACGTGACGACCTTTCCCTTCCCGGTCACTGAGGCGGTGGTCCGGCGCGGACAGCAGCAGTACAACGCGCATTGTTTGCCGTGTCACGGCTTTACCGGCGAGGGCAACGGGATGATCGTGCGACGCGGCTACAGCAAGCCAACCTCCTACCACCAGCAGCAACTCCGCGCGCAACCCCACGGTCACTACTTCGACGTAATCACGAACGGCTGGGGGGCGATGCCCTCGTATGCCGACCAGGTGCAGCCTCGTGACCGCTGGGCGATTATCGCGTACATTCGGGCCTTGCAGATGAGCCAGGGTGCGGACGTCAAGACCCTGCCCGTCGAGGAACGGCAGCGGCTGGATAACCCGCCCACCCCGGCCACAGAAGGCGAAGGGGGTGGCGAATGATTGTCACGGAGTACCGCGCCCAGGACGGGCTGCGGCGCGTCGGCGCGATGGCGCTAGTTGGCGCGCTGATCGGACTTGCGCTGCTGACGCTCGGCTCAGTCGTCGGCGATCCGGAGCAGTTCTGGCGCTTCTACTACATCGCCTGGCTGTACTGGACGGGCATCTGCCTGGGCAGCCTCGGCCTGCTGATGATTCA
>JACDAU010000224.1 GCA_013695265.1 Chloroflexia bacterium | reverse complement strand
CCGCAAGGACGGATGCTGACGACGCGGCGCTGGTAACGATCTCTGCTCAGGAGTGGCCAGATACCGCGCTAGGTTGTCCGCAGCCAGGAATGATGTATCAGCAGGTAATCACTCCTGGCTACCTCGTGCTTCTGAACGCACGCGGCAAGACATACAGAGTGCACACTGATACCTCTGGGCGTGCGGTTGTCTGCGAGAATGGCGCCGACGGACCGCGAGCGCCCGAGCAGGCGCCATTGTTCACCGTTACCCGATCAGGCGGATTCGCGGGCCTCACATCAACGCTTGTTGTCTGGCGCGACGGCACCTCGGAGCTTCACAACGACGCCTCCAGCCCAAAGAGCGTGTCGAACGAGAAGCTCCGGCCAGGTCAATTGCGGCAACTGAAGGAAGCACTCGCCAGCAGAGAGTGGAAGACACTGTCGACGGACGAAGACCAGCCGCACGCCGACGGCTACCAGTACAACATCGTTGCCGGCGAGGTAGTGCTCACTACGCACGACGGCGCAGATAACCCACGGATCCTGGACGTGGTCCTGTCGCTAATAAGCGGGCTCTGGTCCAATCCTACGCAAACACGCTGAGGCGCCGATGCTCTGCCGGAACATGGGTTGAGGCTAACGGTGAGCACGCAGCACGGCATCGCGCACGACAAGGCTTTGAATGCCAGACCAGCATTGACCTACGCACCCGCTTCCCGGACCTCGACCACGATGTCGTGATACCCCGTCGCGCCGCTCGGGCTCGGAGGTGCCTCGGCTTGCTTCTGCGACGCGCCGGCGCCGTCCGTCGCGCGCACGCTGAGGCGAACCGCCCCTGCGGCGTTTGGCGTCCAGCTTGCCCGCCAGAAGCGCCAGCAGTCGTCCCCAATCTCTGGCAACAGGTCCGCCTGCCGCCACGTTCGCCCGCCGTCCGCGGTGTACTCCACCGTCTCGATGCCCCGGTGACCGGCGAACGCCAGTCCCTCGACCATCAAGGGTGCGCCTACCGTCAGTGCAGTGTTTGCCGCTGGAACTCGAATTTGAGAGACGATCTGATAGGTCGCTACGTCGTCCCAGCCCTGCCGCTGCCAGTAGCCCTTGAAATCCTCCGCCACTGCTTCGATGCTCGTGATCCATTTCGCGTTTTTCATACCGTAGATGTCGGGTACCAATAAGCGTAACGGCGCGCCGTGTTTATACGTTAGGGGCTCACCGTTCAACTCATACGCGAGCAGTGTCCCGGACTCGAGCGCCTTCACCAAAGGTATGGAATCTGTGTACCCGTCTTCGCTGGTAAGCTTTATGTCCACCACGCCAGGACGTATTTTTGCCCGGTCCAGCAGCGCCGCCAGGGGTACACCGACCCACTCTCCGTTACCAATCAGGTTTCCACCGACTGGATTGGAGATGCACTGCAAGGTGTGCGGCTTCGTTTCCGAAGGCAGCGCGCGAAGTTGATCGAGCGTGAGTTCAAATGGTTCCTCGACCAGACCGGAGACACGCAGCTTCCAGGTTGCGGCCTCGACGCGCGGATCGACGATGTTCTTCGAGACATTATAGAACGTGCCGACAGGGGTAAACGCGGCGGGCATTCCCTCGGCAAGCGACAAATTGGTCATTGAAACAGAGTCCAGAAGCCGAGCAACGATCGGGGCGCCAACGGCCAGCAAGAGGACCCCGCGTCCGACAACCAGCCCGCGGCGCAGGAAACGACGACGGCTGGGGTTATGCTCGCCCAGCGGACCGCGAGCGTCGGAAAGCAGGCTGTGTACCGTAAGCAGCGCGCCGAACACCACGTATGCAACCGCATATACCGCCATCGTGGTACCGCCGCCGGTCGTTGCGGCCGCTCCGAAGAATCCCTGCCCGAATGCTGGCAGGTAAACCACCCCCGTGAGCAGAACCAGCACGACCGTGAATCCGGCGGCAATTTTCTCGGGGCGGGCTAGCGTTCGCCGTAGCATCGCCTCATACCCCGCACCAATCAATCCGCCGAGCGCGAGCGTGAGGACCAGTGCCACAACATACAGAATCGGTTTGGCGTAGCCCCCGAACATGCCCAGTCCAGCCTCGAACAGGCCTATGGGAAGTTTTGGAATCAACCATTCTGCCGCGAGCTCGATGGGTGTCAGTACGCCAACCCACAACCTCCCAGCGATCATGGTGAGCAACATCCCTGTAGCGCTCGCCACGCCGTATTGCAGGCCAGTACTGCGGGCCTGCCGCTGCTCACAAACGAGTTCGTTCCCCTGCACGTGCTATCCCTCCCGCAGTGATCCCTCAAATCTTCAGCTAAGACACCGACTTTCGGCTCGGACTCTATCTTTTCACCGCATGCTGTGCTATCATACTTGCAACAATGAGTACTATTCAGTGGCGCTGGTGCGAGGCAAGTGCGATTTACTTCTAGTGTCCTTTTCCGCTGTATTGTATACGGATGTCGACTTCAGGCGGACCTATCGGGCATGCTTTATGCGGTCGGGGTGAATACATTGCGAGGTAGCAGGATGAGTGAGATGGTTTCGCCAGTCCCAGCGGCGGCCGCGTATCCTGGCATGCAGTTGATGGCGTCGAACGCCAACTCCTTGTTCTACCGGGCGCGAGGTCCGAGTGTTGACCTCCACATCGTTCCATGGCGTGAAGGGACCAAACTGGCCTTCTGCGGTCAGATCCTCCCGCGACCCGGATTCGATACAGACTCTGCCGAACTTAACGTCGAATTGCTCGACCATCTTGGTCCCGTTTCGTCAGCGGTGCCCAACCGGGAGGGCGTGTTCCGGTTCACCGGTTTGTCATGCGGCGTTTATCATATGCGCGTGAGTAATGCCGAG
>JACDAU010000215.1 GCA_013695265.1 Chloroflexia bacterium | reverse complement strand
GTGCTAGTTGGCCTGTGATCGATCGGTCAGAACCAGAAGCGAGAGTGGGATGGGGCGACCTGTCCCTCTCGCTTTGTCTTAGTCAATGCGTCACTCGTCAAGCGAGCGTGGTCCAGCCGTAGCTGTGGCTGATGCCCTCCGCGTCGAGAACCCTGCTGCGCTCCCTTGGCATCCTGGTTCGTACGCGGGCGAATGTAGGGAGGCTTTATACCGTGACAGGGACCGAACGATTGGAGACGACGGAGCGCGGGGTGGCGAGGTCGCTATTGCGCACGGGTGTTATCCTCGGCGTGGGGCTCGCGGGTACGCTGGACGAGGTGATCTTTCATCAGGTGCTCCAGTGGCACAACTTCTACGTTCATGTTGAGGAGTCTAGCCGCATAGTGAGCGACGGCCTGCTGCACCTGGTGTCCTCCGCGTTCCTGATGGCCGGCGCACTTCGACTCTGGCGTCAGCGGCGTGCGCTGAGCGCGCTCGGCAGCGGCATGCCCCTCGTCGCGGGTGTGCTGATGGGGGTCGGTGGCTTCAACCTCTACGACGGTACGGTGCAGCACAAGCTCCTGGATCTGCACCAGGGCCGTGAGGGCATCGCCAATCCGCTCCCATACGACATCGCGTGGAATCTGACGGCGCTCGGTGTGCTTCTCGCGGGGGTGTGGCTGTGGCGGCGCGAGCGTGTGTCCTGAACGCCGAGGCACATCGGTGCCTTGCTCCCAAGCCCCGCCGTGGATCCGGCCGGAGACGGCGGGAAAGGTCGGTCTGCGTCCACCACATGCCCCTCTGCGACGGTGTCTATGAGCGCCCAAGGGATGGTCGCAGGTCGGCTCTGAGCCGGGCACGTCGATCGAGCAGGAATGAACCGGCGGTGTAGTAGATCGGAAAGACGAGCGACAACGTCAGCAACACCGAGCGCAGTTGCCCCGCGGTAAGCAGCGCGGCTCCGATCAACACAGCCCATGCGAGCGTGAGGCTATAGTTCAGCCACCTGAGGCTGGACAGGCGCGTGATGTACATATAGCGCATGGGCACAAAGACGAGGATGGCCAGGACGGCGATGATCAGAGTGTTTAGCCAGGGCGGCAGAGCGAAGACGAAGCAGTAGAAAACCACTATGTTCCAGTAGGACGGAAAGCCCAGGAAAAAGCCCTCCTCGTCGAGTTTGGCGTCGACCCGCCCGAAGCCGAAGACGCTTGCCATGAGGGGTACCGTAGCCCACAGCAGTTCCGGTCCCAACAACATGTTGGTTTGGAGAAGGAACAAGACCGGCATGAAGACGTACGAGACGTAGTCGATCACGTCGTCCATACGGCGGCCATCGAACTCCGGCAACGCGATCTTGATGTCTACCCGCCGCGCGAGGAAGCCATCGGTAGAGTCGATAACGATGGCCAGTAACATCGCCGCGAGTGCGGCGTCGTACCGCCCCAGGAACAGCAGGTGTGCAGACAGCGCCAGCAGCGCCATAGTCGACGCTGTGTAGATATGCACCAGGTACGCTCCGACTCGTCGAGCGTTCACTCGCTGCTCCTTTCAAGGAGAGACCGGGCGCTTGCACCGAGAAAAGAATCACCTCTTCGGGGCTATGGCAATTGTATCAAGGCCACTCATGACAGGTCCAGCCAGGAGGGCTTGGGAGGCCGCCACACAAGGGATCAAAGAGTGGTGTGCCTCTGGGCGAAGAACTTGCTCGTATCCCGGAACCCCAGCCACTACGGCACGTCGTAGGGGCGCATGCCGAGTTCGTCAGTTGTCTTCGTCACCTCCGGGGCACCAAGCTCGCCGAGGAAGACCCTCGTGTCGAAGCGGAGCCGAGTCTACTCCTGGTACTCGGCGAGCTCCCGGAGGGCTTTCGGTGATGCTATTATCGAACGCCTTACTCCGACCGCTTCGCGAGGCGGATGACGTTCCAGGAGAGCCGAGGCAGCGTCCCGGTGAGGCGCCCATCCTCCATATGCGCATCGCCGTTTGCGTGAGGTGTAACGGTATTGGGGGCGTCGAGCGTGTTCTTCGCCATACTGTCCGGGTGCTCCAGGACAAGGTGCTCGATGACACGGTAACCCGGCGGCAGGCCACGCAGATCGCCCTCCAGCACGAGCGGCCCGTCCTGCGCGCGATTGACGGCAAACACCGTCGCCTCCTCGCGCTCCTCATCCAGGGTGGCGACGGCCTCCAGCAGCGGCACCGCATCGAACGTCGGGTCAGCGTAGCTCGGTGAGTCAATCTGCACGTTGAGCGCCGTTCCTCTGCCGAAGCGGGAGGCGTGCATGTAGGGATAGTAGATGGTTTGACGCCACGCGCCACCGCCCGTCGCCGTGGAGATAGGCGCCAGCACGTTCACGAGTTGCGCCATGCACGCCATCTTCAGCCGGTCGGCGTGCCGCAGCATCGTGATCAGCAGGCAGCCGACGACCAGGGCGTCCTCCAGGGTGTAGGGCTCCTCGGCGATGGGGGGGGCGAACTGCCAAGGCTCGACTTTCTTGTCTTTTTCCTGCGCGTGATACCACACGTTCCACTCATCGAACGAGAGCATCAGGTGCTTCTTCGCCCGCTTGCGCGCGCGGACGTAGTCGCAGGTCGCGATCACGCTCTGTATGTACTCGTCCATATCCAGCGATTGCGCGAGGAAGGTACCGAGCACGTCACCCGATTCCGTCTCTGTCGTCGCTCCCTGCATGGCGGACCGGACGGGCGTCTTGGCATAGTAGCGATGCAGCGTGATGTAGTCCACGTACTCGTAAGTGTGGTCCAGCACGGTCGCTTCCCACTCAGGGTACGTTGGCATCTTCGGATGCGAGCTGCCGCAGGCGGCGAGCTCGATGGAAGGGTCCACCCACTTCATCGCAATGGCCGTCTGACAGGCGAGGCGGCCGTACTCGTCGGCGGTCTTGTGGCCGATCTGCCATCGGCCGTCCATCTCGTTGCCGAGGCACCACGTTTTGAACTTGTGTGGCTCGGGGACGCCGTGGGAGACGCGCAGGTCGCTGTAATAGCTGCCGCTGGGGTGGTTGCAGTACTCCACGAGGTTCCGGACGGAGTCTATGCTCCCGGTGCCGAGGTTCACGGCGAGCATGACCTCGGCGTTCGCCAGCTTCGCCCATTCCGCGAACTCGTTTGTGCCCATCGCGTTCGTCTCGGTGGACTTCCAGGCGAGGTCGAGGCGGGTGGGGCGCTCCTCGCGGGGGCCCACGCCGTCCTCCCAGTTGTAGCCAGACACGAAGTTGCCGCCCGGATAGCGGACGATCGGCACGGCGAGCTCCCGCACCAGGTCAAGTACGTCCTGCCGAAAGCCCTGATTGTCGGCAGTGGCGTGCCCCGGCTCGAAGATGCCGCCATACACGCAGCGGCCCATGTGCTCGACGAAGGAGCCGTACACGCGTGGGTCAATGTCTCCAATGCGATAGTTCTGGTCCAGTGTGATATTAGCGGTTTGCACGAGCGTGTTGCCCCTTTTCTTGGACTAATGGCATTCGCCATAGTGGTGAACAGTGGCCGCGCAATATCGGCAGCGGCGAGATGTTTGCCGGTTTCCGCATCATCGCCCCGCCAAGCCGGTCAGTGACACCCCGGCGATTATTCGTCGCTGGAAGACCGCGTACAAAAGCAGCACCGGAAACGACGCCACGACCGCCGCGGCCATCGTGAGGCTGCGCTGCGTGTAGTAGCCCTGCCCCAGGATCGCGAGGCCGACGGGTAGCGTAAGCTGCTGTCGGTCGGAGAGCACGATCAGCGGCCAGAACAGGTCGTTCCACGAGCCCAGGAACGTGAAGATACCGAGAGCAACGAGCGCGGAGGAGACGAGCGGCACTGCTA
>JACDAU010000208.1 GCA_013695265.1 Chloroflexia bacterium | reverse complement strand
GACCGGGACCGAACATCGTGAACCAGAACGCCCGCTCCCGGTCGGGGTGTCCGTCGATCGTGTCGACGACGCCCTCGCGCACCATCGCTCCGAACTGACGCCGGCCTGGCGTAAGCCCCACCGCGATATGGAGCACCCCGAGCCCGATCAGCAGCTCGCCGATGTATCGCACTGATCCCCGCATCTCCTCACCTCCACCGGAGCGCTCGACCCCACCCCTCAAAGAAGCGGCGTCCTCCCAGCCTAGTCCACAGTTTTTACCCTCCAACGTGCCGGGATGTGACGACGCGAGGCCGACCCCTTCGGAGATGCCTACGGGCGGTCGGCCGCTCGGGAAACGAGGCGCTGTCATCTCCGGCCCGGATGGAGAGATCGTCGGCGGCAAGGGCCGGTGAGATCCACACGCCCTCTACGGCCGTGTGCCCGTCGGGGTAGATGCTGCCAGCAACGGGCTGATGCGGCGTCGCGCTTGGAACTGTGTGGCCCATGGCTCGCCCGCAAGCGGGATCAGCCGCTCAGCCGCTGAAAGAGGCGCAAATAGTCGAGAACCTTGCGCGTGATGAGGAAGTCAGAGCGGATATGCTGGTGGGCGCTCTCTCCCATCTTCGTCCGTTCATTCGGGTCCAGTAAGAGTCGCGCCACTTTCTCGGCTGCTTCCTCGGTGGTCGACACCAGGTATCCGTCCAGTCCATTGCGGAGTTGAACAGGTATGCCGCCAACGTTTCCGGCGACGACCGGGGTACGCTTCCAGAGCGCCTCAGCGACGACGAGACCGAACCCCTCACGCTTGCTCTTTTGCAGTACAACACCTGCGGCCCGCTGGAAGGCATTGACCTGCCGGCTGTTGTCCTGCTCGCTCGTGAGGAGGAACACGTTTGGATCGCCCTCGGCGTGCTCTCGTGTCCGGTCGTACCACAGGTGGCCCTCGGGATCGTCGCTCGCCATCGTCGCGACCATCACAAGCTGCAGGCCCGGCACCCGGTCTCGCACAAAGCGGTAAACGTCCACGACGCCGAGTGGGTCCTTCCAGGGATCGAAGCGCGACACCTGCGCGATTATGGGCCGGTTGGGGTCGACGCCGTTCTCGCGAAGTACCGTGGCGACGCCTTCGGCGTTCAGTTCGGCGTTCTTCGGGCTCAGTGGATCTATGGCCGGCGCGATGAGGGCCACTTCGCCCACGTTGAGATCGGGCTTCACGTACTCTTGCATTGTGAAGACTGCGGCGTCGTGCGCTTCCAGGTATGGCCGGAGGAACTCCCAGGCACCGAGCTGGGCATCCGTGATGTCTATATGACAGCGCCATATCCAGCGTCCTGGCTGGCCACGGCCTGCTTCCAGCATGAGGCCGCGCACCGCTGCGGGCTGCGGATCGTGCATGATGACAAAGTCATATTCCTCGTCGAACAGGTCCGCGTTCAGCTTACTGTACCGCAGGTAGGTGTCGAGTTCCTGTTGCGACAGGGACACGTCCATACCCTGGAGCGCGTTGTGAAACTTCTTGGTGACCTCATAGAACTCCGTCGCCCCTTTTATGACCCCCCACTCTGCCGCGAGCCCGATGTCCTGCATCAGCGGCACGATGGTCGTGAGCATCTCGGCGACGCCGCCGCCGAACGCGGTGGCGTTCACGTGGAGGACGCGAGCACCCTGGAACCGCGCGGCGAGCGCTCGGATCTCTTCTATCTGCTCGTCGGGCGCGATCTCGCGATACGCTTCTAGCTGCCGCGGTTCTACCTCGACGCTATCAAACAACGTTACCTCCGTTTGCCCGTCCCACTGCACTTTGGCCCACAGTCAAGACGGTGATCGTATTGGAGTACAGCCCGGGTGGTATAGCCCTCGATCTCATTGCATCCCCGTGCGATTTTATCGATGACACCGTTATGGCCGTGCCATCCCCCGACGATGCCCAAGTCGTGCACTATGGCTGTGTACCGAGATACCGAAGAGCGCTCGCTACAAGCACCTTGACCCCCAAGGGCATCGCGTCCTCGTCCACGTCGAACTCCGGGTGATGGTGCGGCTTGTCCGCGCCCTTCTCCGAGTTCTGGGAGCCAACCCAAAAGAAGCATCCGGGTACGGCCCGGAGGAACACACTCATGTCCTCGCCGCCGGTACTCTGCTGCGGGTACAAAACGTGGTCCGCGCCTAGCACCTCGTTCGCCGCCTCGCGCACCAACTCGGTCATCTCCGCATCGTTATCGGTTGTCGGTACGCCCCGAGTATACTCGACGTTCCCGTTGCAACCCAGCGCACTGCACGCGCCGCCAACCACTTGCTCGATATAGTATGGCATCTGCCGCCACACCTCATCGTCGAAACTGCGGACGGTCCCCTCCATCTCTACTCGGTCGGCGATGATGTTGCTCGCGTACCCGCCGTGGATGGTGCCGATGGTGACGACGCCTGCCGACAACGGGGAGACACGCCTGCTGACAATGGTCTGCAGCGTGTTGATGACCTGCGCGGCGGCGACGATGGCATCGGTGGCGAGATGCGGCATCGCGCCGTGGCCGCCCTGGCCCTCGACTGTGATGCGTATCCGGTCGCTCGCGGCCATGATCGGTCCCTCTCGCACGCCTACCTGGCCGACGGGCATGTCGTTCCAGATATGGCATCCGATCGCGGCATTGACCTGCGGATCCTCCAGGACGCCGTCGTCGATCATCGCCTGCGCTCCGCCAAGTCCCTCCTCCGCCGGCTGGAAAACGAGCTTGACGCGGCCATGGAGATGCTCGCGATGCTCCAGGAGGATGCGCGCGGTGGCCAGCATCATCGTGATATGCGTGTCGTGTCCACAGGCGTGCATTCGGTCGGGATGCGTGCTGCGGTACTCCAGGCCCGTGCGCTCGTCGATGGGTAGTCCGTCAATGTCGGCACGCATCAGGAGCGTCCTGCCGGGATGAGCACCCTCAATCATAGCGACGACACCCGTCTTGCCGATCCCCACACGGGGATCAAGGCCGAGCGCGCGCAACTTCTCGGCGACGAGGGCGCTCGTCTTTTCTTCCTCGAAGCCGATCTCCGGGATACGATGGAACTCGCGCCGGGTGGCGATGAGTTCTGGTGCCATCGTGTCGACCTGGTCGGTCCACGGCGCGATTGCCATTGAAACCTCCTCATCTCTTCTACGCCGCATCATACCCGAAATGAGCATCGCGCGTATTCATTCGGGTCGTGGTACCAGGCGCGCTATTTCGGTTGCCGGGTCCCGATGTTGCCGCCGAGAAAGCCGAACGCGGCGCCCATCGGGACATTTCCGAGCAGGTGATACAAGATAGCTGCGATGATCTTCCCAGTGGTCTCCGTCTCGCGGGTAGTGAAGATCAAGGCGACTCCTCCGAGTAGACCCACGATGATCGCGGCGAGAAGGCCCGCAGCCAGACCCTGCTTTCGGTTGAGCGCGCTCGCACCGGCGATGTAGCCGCTCAGCGAGTAGAAAATATTGCTGAGGAGCAGGTTAAAACAGAACGTGAGACCCGCTTCCGGGCTTTCCGGTGTGGCATCCCTGGTCGCCGTGAGCATTGCGGTATCCACCACGACGATGACCAGACCGAAGACGAGCCCCGCGAGCAGCGTGGTGCGTTGCAGCGGTCTCACTTGCGCGGTCCGCTTCCCGCGATGCCGAGACGGCGTAGCCCATCCGTCGAGCGATCTTCGGCGGCGGGCGCTGCGTGGGCGAAGGGCGCGATCATTCAGGGCCTCCTGCGGGCTGGGGTGCTTCGGACGATGTCGCCGTCCCGGATTGTATGCAGCCCGTGGCCGGAGTGTCAATACGCAAACGCACCTGGTGTCTATCAGGGGCAGGGTGTGCGGTACAATGAATTGTCGTCAACAGTTCAAGGAGGCGCCACGCTGATGGCGATCGTGACAACGCCGAAGACCAGGTTTCAACCCACCAGGATCGATCCCGACAAGGTCCATGCAAATCTGGCGCGGCACCTCCTCGCAGACGGGTACCCGTTTGTGTACGACCATCGATCGAGCGAGGGGTCATACCTGGTCGATCAGATCACCGGCAGGCGCTACCTGGACATGTTCAGCTTCTTCTCCTCCTCGCCGCTGGGCCATAATCATCCGAAGATGAAGACGCCGGAGTTTCGCGAGAGGATCGCCGATGTGGCGATCATCAACCCCTCGAACTCCGATGTGTACACCGTGGAGATGGCCGAAGCAGTGGAGACGTTCGCCCATCACGCACTGCCAGAGGGATTGCCACACCTGTTCTTCATCTCGGGCGGCGCCCCGGCGGTTGAGAACGGGCTGAAGGTGGCATTCGACTGGAAGGTGCGTAAGAACCTGGAGCGTGGGATAACTGCCGCGGAGGAATGCCGGGTATTGCACTTCCGCGAGGCGTTTCATGGACGACTGGGGTATTCCATCACGCTCACGAACACTGCGGATCCGCGTAAGCACATGTACTTCCCGAAGTTCGATTGGCCGCGCGTCGACAACCCAAAAATGACGTTTCCGCAGGATGAGCGTGCTAAGGAGGAGGTGCTCGCCGCCGAAGCGGCCAGCCTGCGCCAGATAGACGCGGCGTTCGAGTGCTATCCGGACGAGATCGCGGTGATACTGATTGAGCCAGTACAGTGCGAGGGTGGCGACAACCACTTCCGTCCGGAGTTTTTGCAAGCGTTACGCCGCATTGCGGATGAGCGCCAGGCGATGCTCATGTTCGACGAGGTACAAACTGGTATGGGAGTTACAGGGACGATGTGGCTCCATGAGCAGCTCGGCGTCGTGCCCGACATTCTCGCGTTCGGCAAGAAAGCACAGATCTGCGGGGTAGCGGTTGGGCGCAGGGTAGATGAAATCGAGCGCAACGTCTTTGTCGAGGCGAGCCGCATCAACTCTACATGGGGCGGCAGCCTCGTCGACATGGTGCGCGGTCAGCGGTATGTCGAGATCATGCACGAAGATACCCTGTTGCAGAACAGCGAGATTCAGGGCAAGTACCTGCTATCCCAGCTGCGCGGCCTGATGGACCGCGGCGGCGCGCTCAACAACGTGCGTGGTCGTGGCCTGTTGATCGCGTTCGATATGCAGGACGTTGCGGCGCGTGACGGCCTGCTGATGGACGCCTACGATGCGGGTTTGTTGCTGATCGGCTGCGGAGTTCGCTCCGTCCGCGTGCGGCCACATCTCGACGTGCAGCGCGAAGCACTTGATGCGACCCTGGAGATTCTGGAGCGCGTGCTTCCGCGACGGTGACTGTAGAATCCTGAGCGCGCCGATTGAAGTTGAGGGCCGAAGCATGCGGTGAATGCTTCGGCCCTTTTGATTGTGGAGCGGGACATAGCACCGCAAACGCGCTTCATACGCAATCATTTGCACCCTGAAGCAATGTCATCCCGAACTCCGAAAGGGAACCGTATACCAACCTCGGATTCCTCCCAAGCTTGGAACGACAGATGCACTACCGATCCGCCGGAGTTAGCGTTATTCACTTGCCCCGATGCTACGGATCAGTCTACGTGAGCTGCCCACTCTCTCAGAAGAAAACGCGTTGGCTTTTCAGGCTTCGACGCCACATGTATGTAGAACGGCGTCACCGGGGCGATTCACCTTTCGGAAGGAGTACACGATGCGGGCGGGGAACTCGGGGGCGGTGGAAGTGCCGAGCGAGTCATTGCCGTTTGAGCGGGCAAGGCTCGTTCGACTCTGTGCGCACCTGACGGGCGACCAGCACATCGCTGAGGATCTGGCGCAAGAGGCGCTTCTAGTGGCGTGGCGTGGGGTCGATACCTTGCGCGACCCGGACAAGCGTCCGCAGTGGCTGGCTGGTATCGCTCGCAATATCTGCCGAAGCTGGGCGCGTTCCCAGGGCAGGGATCTTCATCGGCTGGTCCGACAGGCCGACGGGGTGGAATCGGCGGATGACCTTGATGTGGAACTGGAACTCGAACGCGACGAGTTGGCTCAATTGCTGGACCGCTCGCTTGGGCTGCTGCCGCCAGCGACGCGCGAGATCCTCGTCGAGCGGTACGTGCGCGAGTCGCCGCACGCGGAGATCGCCGAGCGGCTGGGCCTGAGCGAAGATGCGGTCTCGATGCGGCTTACAAGGGGCAAGTTGCTGCTTCGTCGCGCCATTACCACCGGGCTCAGGGACGAGGCAGAAGCGTACGGGCTCTACGATGCGGCGTCTGACGACTGGCGAGAGACACGAATCTGGTGTACTCAATGCGGACAGTGCAAGCTGCAAGCCCGCATTCCGCTCAGTCCCAGTACCGTCTCCTTCCGGTGCCCGGCATGCCATCCGGCCGCTGGCATGGCTGGATCGAAGTTTCGGCTCGCGAACGCGCACTTCACCAGACTAATTGGCGACCTCAAACGGCCTCAATCCATTCTCAATAAGACGGCGGCGTGGAGTCACGCATACTTCCGGGGCGCGTTGCAGGAGCGAGTCGCCCTTTGTACCCACTGCGGACGGACGGTGCGTCTCCACATGCATCGGCCATTGGAGAGACCGGACAGCATTCAAGAGGCGCGGGGAGTCCATACCCAATGCGCCGCGTGTGGCGAACAACTGTCTTCCTCCGCCACTGGCCTGGTGCTGGCACTGCCGGAGGTGCATGCCTTCCGGAGGGCGTCCCGGATACGCCAGTTACCGCTGCAAGAGGTCGAGACGCACGGGCAGGCGGCAGTGATCCATTCCTTCGAGAGTGTCGGCAACGTCGCACGTCTCGACGTGCTAACCTTCCGCGACACCTTCGACGTCGTCGGAGTATACGGCGATTTCGCGTTGAATGAGGGCCGGTAGTGCTCGCGGTCCTGCGGCAGCGTAACTTCGTGTTGCTGTGGCTTGGCGGGCTAGTCTCTCTGACCGGCGACCGGGCGATGAGGATTGCCCTGCCCGTGTATGTGTACCAGCAAACCGGCTCCACGCTCGCCACGGCGGGGATGGCCGCGACGTACTACTTGCCGGCGGTCGTACTCGGGTCGGTTGCGGGCGTGTTCGCGGATCGCTGGGACCGGCGGCAAATCATGATCGCCACGAACCTGATACAAGCCACCGTGATGCTTTTGCTACTTCTCGTGCGGTCCAACGGCTGGCTGTGGCTGGTCTATGTGGTGAGCCTCGTAGATACCTCCGTCGCCACGTTCTTCCAGCCCGCGGAAAGCGCTATCGTTCCGAACCTGGTCGACGAGGAACACCTGATACCAGCGAACTCGCTCGGCTCGCTGAACAACACTATTGCCCGCATCGCGGGACCGCCGATCGGCGGGACTCTTATCGGACTCTTCGGCATTGGGAGCGTGGCCATTTTCAATGGCGCATCGTTTCTGATCGCCGCCGGGTTGGTCGCGCTAATCCTCGCGCCGTCCAGGTCCGCGCCCGCCGCAAGTGAGGTGGCCGAGGTGGTCGTCTCATCCTGGGTACGTGTGTGGCGGGAGTGGCGGGCTGGGCTGACGTTCGTGCGGCGAGATCGGCTTGTCGTGTCACTCTTTATTGTGTTGAGCGTCACCAGCTTTGGTGGGGCGATGATCGACCCGCTGTTCAGCCCGTTCGTCCTGTCGGTTCTCGGGCGCGGGCCAGCAACGATTGGCTGGATCCTCACGACCTTCTCGATAGGAGGGTTGCTGGCCGGATTCCTGGTGGGCTGGTTCGGGAGCAAGGTGCGGCCGAGGCAATTGGTCAGTTTCGGCACGATTCTGACGGGAATGCTTATGGTTGCAATGTATAACCAGAAGTCGCTCGCACCCGTTGTCGTGCTTGGATTCCTGATGTACCTGCCCGTGGTAGCGGCGGGAGTCGGCGCAGACACCATGCTTCAGACCGGGATTCCGGACGCGTTTCGGGGCCGCGTCTATGGCGCACTCAGCACCACGAACGGGCTGTTGTGCCTCGGCAGTGTGGGGGTTTCGGGCGTACTGAGCCAATATGTCGGGATAGTGCCGATGCTGACCACCGCCGGCTGCGTCACCGTCCTGGCAGGAACACTCGCGCTCGTGCTGATACCCAGGGCAGAGCGGCGCGACGACTCCGCCCACCGCGACCAGGCAGCGGTGGCCCACGGTTAGGCAGGCTTCAGCGCAGTGATTGCCGGAAGCGTCTCCTTGTCCCGGCCCGTCAGTATCGCGCGGCGCATCAGCAGTACACTGGTAGTTTTGTCGTAAGATGACGACGGAAACGTCAGCGAATGACATATTATTGTACTAATTCGTAGCGATCTATATATATCTAGCATTTATCTATTGAAATCAGTATTGAGATGTGATACAGTGAGGACACGGTCAGCCGAGGCCGGACAGCGGTGGGACGATGAAGGGAGACAGGCAGATGTTTGATCCATTGATGGTCGAGATG
>JACDAU010000193.1 GCA_013695265.1 Chloroflexia bacterium | reverse complement strand
CGGCAGCGTACGTCGGAATGGCTCTTCCGTGAGGGGCCGGTCTTCGCGGGCGTGGTGCTCGCCGATGAAATCAACCGCGCCGCACCCCGCACGCAATCCGCGCTCCTGGAAGCGATGCAAGAGCGGCAGGTGACGATCGAGGGAGAAACGCGCGCACTCCCTCGGCCGTTTCTCGTGCTCGCCACCCAGAACCCCGTCGAGCTGGAAGGCACCTTCCCGCTGCCCGAGGCGCAGCTCGATCGCTTCACACTGCGGCTGACGCTCGGCTATCCGGATGAGGAACAGGAGCAGGAGATCCTCCGCGAGTACGCGGCGAGGCTCCCTCGGCCCGCGGAACCGGTCGCGCGAGTCGCCGATATCGAGGGCGCGATTCAGGAGGCAAGGGAGGTTGCGATGGAGGCGGAGGTAACGGCATATATCACCACGCTCGTCCGCGCTACCCGGTCCCACCCCGCAATCGAGCTCGGTGCGAGTCCGCGCGCGGGGATCTCTCTATACCGCGGCGCTCAGAGCCTCGCGGCGCTGCGGGGCCGGTCGTTTGTCCTGCCGGATGATGTGAAGGAACTCGCGGCTCCGGTGCTTGGTCACCGGCTCGTGCTCGACCAGGAGGCGAGCCTGCGGGGGCGCACGCCCACGGGGGTGATAGACGACCTCCTCAGTCGCCTGCGCGTCCCAGTCGAGAGGTAGAGGCGTCGTGCGCGAGGAAGGCTTCGCAGACCTGTGGCTGCTCGCGGGCGGGATACTGCTCCTCGTCGGCACTCTGGCGGGCAGCTACGCCATTGCCACGCTGGGACTGCTGCTGCTCGCCGCCCTGCTCACGGCCCGGCTCTGGGCGCGCTACGCCCTGAGCGCTGTGCGGTACGATCGCAGCCTCTCCACGGAGCGCGTGTACGCCGGTGAGAGCGTCAGCCTGGAGGTGCGGATCACCAACCGCAAGCCCCTCGCCGTGCCGTGGCTGCACCTGGAGGACCAGCTCGATCCACACCTGCACGTCCGAGGGTTCGGCGGCGAAGATCGCCCCGTCAGTCAGGGGGGCATTCGCCAGCAGGTGTCCATCGGGTGGTACGAGCGGCTGTGCTACACGTACGATGTCGAGTGTGCTCGCCGTGGGTATTACCGTATCGGGCCGGTCCGCCTGCGCTCCGGTGATCCGTTCGGCTTGTATGAGCGGGAGCGGGAGGACCGCGACACAGTCGCCGTCCTGGTGTACCCCAGGCTCCTGCCCCTCCAGGATCTTGACCTCGGGCGCCTTTTTCCGTTCGAAGGTAGCAGGCCGCGGATCGGCACCATTGATGATCCGCTGAACATCGTCGGCGCGCGCCCGTACGCTGAAGGGGACACCCTACGACAGGTGCACTGGCGGGCGAGCGCGCGCAGCCCTGAGCTCTGGTCGAAGGTGTTGCGCCCGACGACGGAGCCGGGCCTGCTGATTTTGCTCGATGTTGCAAGCTCGGAGCGCCCGTGGCAGGTGATCGACACCGAGAGCCTTGAGCGGGCAATCAGCACCGCAGCGACGCTCGCCCATCGCGGCCACGCCGCTCGATGGGCGCTCGGCCTGCTCGTAAACGGTGTGCAGTCCGGTACCCGCCACCGTATTAGGCTCGGTCTCGCCCGTGGCGACGGGCCGTTCGCGACGGTGATGGAGGCGCTCGCGAAGGCGCCGCCCTTCCCAATGCTCCCGTTCGCAGACATGCTGCGCGCGGAGCGACGGAAGATATCACGCGGGACGACCATCGTCGCGGTGAGCGCCGCGCCAACCGAGGCGGTCCGGGAGCAGATTGCGATCTATCGCAGGAACGGCCACCGCATTCTGCTGGTGGATGCTCGCGCCCGGCGGCACGAGGTCCCGGCGTGATGTCGCGCTATTGGCGTGGGGTCGGCCACACCGCCGTCGTCGTCCTATTGCTCACCGGCGCGGAGACAAGTCTCCTGCATCTGCTCACGGCGCTACTCGCAGGCTCACCAGAGACAGCCCCACTGGGTTGGCTCTGGCTCTGGACGCTGGGTCTCCTCGCATTCTTTCTGCCTCGGGCGATCAGCGGCGCTTCTCCGCCCGTATACGTCTCCGGTGTCGGGCTCGCGGTGCTGGTCACCTGCGTCCTGGCGACGCACGCATCCGCGTATTCCCATGTGCCCTTCTCCGATACCTCATGGATGCGTGACGCGTGGCGCGCACTGGTGTACGACCGGAATACCCCATTGCGCGGTTTTCCGCTCGCGATTGTGGTCGTGCTCGGGCTTTGGTGGCGGCAGCTCGCACGAGAGACGCCCGGGACAGACGCGGCGGGGGCGCTGTTTCGCTGGGGTCCACTGATGGTTGCCATGCTGACCGTCGGGGAAGTCACCCAAGGACACATCCCGGGAACCGGCGTGTCATTACTCACTGTGAGGATCGCGACCTACTTCGTGTTGACCCTGCTCGCGCTCGGGTATACGCAGTGGATCGAGACGCCATTGCGTGCTGGAAGTGGCAGGCTGGGCTTGCTAGCCGGCTGGCTTGCGACCTCGGCGCTGCCGATTCTGGTCGCGGCGGTAGTCGCGGTGGCGCTCTCCGCGCTCCTGTTCGGTACGATCGCGCCCGTGGCACGCTTCCTCGCCGAGTTGGTGGCTACCATTGTGTTTTTGGGGCTCGTCGCCATCGGCACCCTGCTGACTGCGCTTGCCTGGCCGCTCGCGTGGCTCATCGCGGCCATATTGAGCTTCTTGCCCGATATTCCATTCCGGCGGCCGCAACCGCCGAACCCCGAGCAGAATGCGGACGCATGGCGCGACGCGCTACGCCAGCGCGTGTTGGAGATGCCGGACTGGATCGTATGGTCGGTCGTGTTCGGTGCGCTGCTCTTCGTGCTGTACGTCCTGACTCGCTACCGGCCGCGGCGTGAGAACCTCGCCGGAATGCCCGTCGCGCGTGAGTCGGTGTGGGAAAGACCCGACCTGCGGCGCGGTCTGCGCGATCTGCTCCAGCGACTGCCCACACGAGAGCACGACCCTCTGGACGACCTGCTGCGGGATCCCACCTGGCAGCACACAGCGCAGGTGCGCCGGGCGTATCGTGATGCGGCGGCGCACATGGAGCAGCGGGGACAAGGCAGGGAGGCGGCGCAAACGGCCCAGGAGCACGCGCAGGTTCAGGGCTCGACTGCGTATCGCGAACTTGCGGCTGTATATGCGCAAGCACGCTACAGCACGCTGCCAGCGTCGCCCACGCTGGCCCACCAAGCGATGGGCCTGCACGATACCGTCATCGCTGACTTGAAGCGTGACGTAGAATCCGGGTAGACACCGATGCTTCACCGCCCGATACGAGGAATGCGTCACCTCTGATACGCAATCCGCTTGAACACTATTGCATGTCATCCCGAACTCCGTGAGGGATCCGTAAACCCGACCACGGATTCCTCGCAAGCTCGGCATGACAGATACGCTACTATTCAGCCGGAGTTCGTATGACGCGCAGTTCGTATGCAGCGCACCTGCCGCGCGTGTGTGGCGGCTCTCGACAGCAGAACCTGAGGTATGCCGAACCAGAAACCGGACCGGGGAATGAGAAGGGCGCCCGTGGTGCACGTGGCCAGCAGGCTCCATTCCCAGAAGTCGGGCAGCGTGCCGGTCCGCCGGAGCGACCACCGCGCGAGCTGGCCCTAGGCGATCAGACCGGGACCGAACATCGTGAACCAGAACGCCCACTCCCGGTC
>JACDAU010000178.1 GCA_013695265.1 Chloroflexia bacterium | reverse complement strand
TGGGAAGGCTGGCTGTATCTGGCAGTCGTCCTCGATGCCTTCAATCGAAGGTGGTGTGCTGGTCGATGGACTCGCATCTGAGGGCTGGGCGCGTCATCGGCGCATTCTCGATAGCTGTGGCACACAGGTGCCGGGTGACTGGTGTAAGCGCCGGAAAGCAAGTGGTACAGCGTGCCGGGATAAAACTGGTACAGCTCAGGCCGATGCCTCCTGTGTCGTCGTGGTCTCCAGTTGTCTTCCTCGAGTCCTCCACGATGGTCCCTTGAGGTAGAAGACCTGTCCGTGATGCATGAGCCTGTCCACCAGGGCGGCCGCCAGGGAGACGTCCTGCACCACCCTCCCCCACTCGGTCAGGCTCTTGTTGCTCGTGATGATCGTCGGCCGCCGCTCGTAGCGTCCCGCGATCACCTCGTAGAGCGCCGGGCCGAACGACGCCGCCGTCGGCAGATACCCCAGCTCGTCGAGCACGAGCACGTCGCACGAGAGCAGGGGTGCGAGCAGCCTCTGCCTGCCCCGCGCCGTGTTGACCCGACCGAGCTGTCCCGCCAGCGCCTGGGCGGTGACGAAGCGGGCGGTGTAGCCGAGCTGCACCTGCTTGGTGGCCACGCAGACAGCGAGCATCGTCTTGCCCAATCCGGGAGGGCCGATGAGCGTGAGCGTCTCCGCCCGCTCGACGAAGCTCGGGTCGAGGTAGCGCAGTACGACCTGGCGCTTGAGCTCGGGCCGGAACCGGAAGTCGAACTGCTCGATGGTCGCGGCGAACGGGAAGGCGGCATCCCTGAGCCTGCGAGCGGTAGCGGCGACGGCGCGGGCGGCCAACTCCTCCTCCAGCAGCCCCTGCAAGAAGTCGGCGTAGCCAAGTTCCTGGCTGGCGGCACGATCGAGCCACTGCGGCAGCACCTCTGCCGCCTGGCCAAGGTGCAGCTGCGCGAGCATAGTGTCGAGACCCGAGCTCATCTCGTCACCTCCTCGAGCGCCACGTCGACGCGCACCCACGCCTCGTACGCGGCGAGCTGCCGGTCGACCTCGTTCTGGGTCGGAACTCCCGGCAGCTCCAGGGGTGGGGCCGGCGCCGATCGTCCGAGAGGCGAGTCCAGAAGCAGAGCGAGTGCGTCCGCGCCGTACGCCCCGGCATCGTTCGCCAAGGCCATCGCGGCGAGCAGGTCGGCGGCACCGTGCCGCTCGTAGAGACTCCAGACACCGAGGATCTCCTCGCCCAGCCGGTCCCGTCGCCGCCGCGACAACGCCGAGAGATAGGCGGGAGCGCGGCCACCCAGACCCAGGAGCATCTCCCTGTACAGCATTGCCCGAGCTCGTGGCTTACGCCTCAGCACCGGCTCGAAGTGTGCTACCTTGACCACCCGCTCTCGGGCACCATCTGGGGATCGTGGGTGGTCGGCCACGCACGCGGTATCTCGCCAGATGCGCACCCGATGAGCGTGCAATCGCACCGTCACGGGGGCGCCGACATGCTCGACCGGCACCGAGTAGCGGTTGCCCGCGACCGCCACCAGCGCCTCCGGCGAGATCTGACGGCTCTCCAGCAACCCGTAGTCCCCAGCCGTCGGAGGCAGCACGCCACCCTTGCTCGCTTCCTCTTCCAGTCGCTCGGTGGGCGCCGCCCCGGTCGCGGAGGAGGCGCGGGCGTTGGCATACCTGAGCCAGTCGGCGGTCTGATCTTCAAGATCGGCATCATCGGTGAAAGAGCGGCCTGGAAGGAGGTTGCCCTTGACCCACTTCACCAGCGACTCGACCGAGCCTTTCTGGTTTGCCGCGCCAGGATCGCATGCCTGGGGGTGGAAACCGAACTCGCCTGCGAGCTGCAGCAGCGCCGGCGTCCACACTGGTTGCCCCGAGGAGTCGCGGCCGCTGGTAACTGTCTTCATGTTGTCGAAGACGAGCACCCATGGGACCCAGCCCAGGGCGACGAAGCAGTCGACGAGCCCGCGCAGCAGCGTCTCCTGGCGCATGTCCTGCGTCCAACGGACCCAGACCCAGCGGCTGTACTTGAGCCGACAGCACAGGAAGTACCGCCGCGAGCAGGCTTGCTGCGTGAAGGGAAAGGATCTCACCTCGCCCCAGTCCACCTGCAGGTACTCCGCCGGCAACCCCTCGAAACGCATTGGCACGTCGGCGCTCGCTTGTTGTTGTTGCTGTTCTCTGCGTACCCGGTGGACGTACTCGCCGAAGTGGCTGCGGCTGCCGGTGTAGGGCTTGTCGGGGTCGCCTCTCACCAGCTCCAGCATCCGCACCACCGAGAGTCCCTCCCGGAGCCACCCCTGGATCTGTGGCCTCCAGGGATCGAGACCCGACTGGCGGTGGCGAGGCGCTGGCTCCCGATCCACCGGCTCCTTGAGCACCTTCGCGATCGTTGTGGGACTGCGGCCAAGCTCCTCCGCGATCCGGCGTATGCTCTTGCCGCGCTTGGATAGTAGATGTGCCGTACTGCGCTCCATCTGTCGTAACATCCTTCCCCCCAGTCACTCGACTGAGGTTGTACTACGACATCGACAGCGTGTACCACTCTTACACCGGCTTTCCGCCTATCCCTGTACCACTTCTACTCCGGATCTTACAGCCCCTCGAACAACGCGGCAAGCCCTCCAGCGCCTGAGCCTTCCACTTGTGCAGTACTTTCGGATGCCCTGCGTGCTCCGAAGCTATCTGCAAAACGGGTTTCTGCTCGCGCAGCATCTCTCTACCCAGCTGCGCCTTGCACGGAGACGTATACTGCTTCCTTCTAGATCTCAGTCTACACCTTCAATACCCCCTTCTCACTGTCTGGTCTTGGGGCCCACTACGCTGTGATGACGACGCGCGTTCACACGCACGCGCGGCTTGGCACAACCAAATCGTATAGGACCTATGTACTATTGGAGATGCATCGCACACCCTGTACAGTGATAGTGCGTCGAGGGATAGGCC
>JACDAU010000171.1 GCA_013695265.1 Chloroflexia bacterium | reverse complement strand
GCCGTGCGAAGCTGGTCCAGCGCGGACTCGGCGGCGCCATACAGAGCCTGATACGCGGTCTCGGCAAGGGTGGAGAGCTTTTCCGCGTTCGCCAGAAGCGTGCGGCGCTGGCCCAGCTCCTCGTCCTCCGCTGGCTGCGGCGAGGCGGCGTCGATCTCCTCGATCTGGTAGCGCAGGGTGTCGGCCCGCCGCGCCGCCTCCTGCCGGTCGCGCACCAGACCCTCGATCTCCTCCTCGATACCCCGTGCTTCCGCATAGTGCGCCGCGACCTCCGTACGCAGAGCCCCCGCGCGGGCGTACTGATCGAGCATGGCGAGCTGGGCGGCCGGCCGCAAGAGGGAGAGATGCTCGCTTTGTCCCGTTATATCGACCAGGCCCTCCGCCAGCTCGCGCAACGCGGCGACGGGCACGAGCGTACCGTTGACGCGGGCGGTGGATCGGCCCGCGCTCGTTATCTCGCGGGTGAGGATCAGGTCGTCCGCAGGCTCGGCGCCGTGCCGCTCAAAGGCGGGGGTCATCCGTTCGACGGCGGCGGCATCGAGCTGAAAGAGCGCCTGAACACGCGCCGCTGAGCTGCCGGTGCGCACCATCTCGGGGCTGGCCCGTCCGCCAAGCACGATGCTCAGCGCGTCGATGATGATGCTCTTGCCCGCGCCGGTCTCGCCGGTGAAGGCGTTGAATCGCGGATTGAGCTGGAGGGTCAGATGGGTGATGATGGCGAAGTCGGCGATCTGAAGCTCTGCAAGCACTGCGTGGCTCCTGTCCGGCCGGGGTGGTGTTATGACCGGTGCCTCATGGTAACAGAGGCCGGGTTTCGCGGGCAACAAAAAGAGGCCGGTGTTAACCGGCCTCTCTTGGGCTCACCGTGGGCAGCCTACTGGAGATTGCCTCCGGTGATGCCCGTACTACTGTCGTCCATTGGCATCACCCCCTTTATCCTAAGCAGCACGCTCAGGTGCGCTTCGGTCCTGCTTGATGAGTAAAGAATATCAGCGGCTGGGCGGTCTGTCAAGCATTTTGCCCGGTCAATATCCACGTCAATCCTGAGGCGGGATCTGCGGCTGGATCTGCCGATGAAGGGAAGCGTCGACTGGGTCACGGACCGGCGCGGCGCACGGCGACGATAAATGCGCGTGGGGACTGGGTGGAAAACCAGAGGATGAGGAGAATCGTCGCGTAGTACCCAACCACGGGGAAAAGCCCAAGCTGGCCGGTCTGGAGATCGGAGGCGGGCAGCGCCGCCATCGTCTGTGCGACGCCCACGTTCGCGGCGAGCACTGCCGTTGTCAGCCACCCGAACGCCGAGCCGAGCGGGGACCACATCAGCGCGGCCAGCAGCGTCGTCGCCGAGAGTAGCATCCCGGCGGGCACCAGGGGCGCAATGACCATGTTCGCGGGCACGGCCCACACGGAGAGGCCGCCGAAGTAGTACAGTCCGAGTGGGAGGGTCGCGGCTTGCGCGGTGAGCGCGACCCCGAGCGCCTCCCGCAGCGGACGCCACATCCACCCCAGGGAACGCGAGACCACTGGATACAGCCACACGAGGCCCGCGGTCGCGACGAACGAGAGTTGCGCGCCGATGTCGAATACCGCGCCGGGGTCGAGCACGGTCATCACGAGCGCGGCGGCGAAGAGCGCGCGGCCGGAGTCACGGGGACGGCCAGCCCACAACGCGCCGACGCCGATGGCGCCCATCAGCGCCGCTCGCACGATCGATGAGGAGAAGCCGGCCAGCCCCGCGTACACGAAGATGGCGAGCAACACAAACGGCAGTGCGCGCCGCGCGCCGAGCAGGGGCCGGAGCAACGCGAGCAACAGACCAGCGACGATGCTGATGTTATATCCCGAGGCCGCGAGCACGTGCGCCGTGCCCGAGCGCCGGAACGCCAGCTTGACGTCGGGGTCGAGCCGGAGGCTGCCACCGAGCATCAAGCCCTCCGCAACCGGGCTGTATCGCCGCGGCAGGTGCCGTTCCAGAAGCAATGACGCACGGACGCGCACCCCCGAAAGCGCGAGAGAGAGGCGGCTACCACGCCCTGTGGCGAGAAACTCCAGCCGTGGGGCGCGCACGACGAGCGCCGCGCCGGTCGCCCGCGCAAGCCCCTTCTCAAAGGGCTCCATCTCGGCTTCCGGCACCGCGACGCCGCGCACTGCCAGCAGGTCGCCAAGGCGGAGCTTGGAACCGCGGCGGGTGAGCAGCAGCGCCGTGCCCTTTGAGGGCGATTCTACGTCGAGCAGGTAGACGCCGCGCGACCGCTGGTGCGCGACAACCCCGCGCAGTTGCACCTCGCCTCGGCCCGCGTACTCCCGTAGTGCGCCGGAGAGCGCGCTGTCCATCCGCACAGCGCCGAGGGTGAGGGCCAGCAGGAAGACTGCTGCGAGCACGAGTCGGCGGTCCGCACGACCCAACAGCAGCGCACCGAGCGCCGCAATCGCGGTCGCCGCATACGCCGAAGCAGGCGAGTCCCATCGCGCGGCATACAACAGACCCGACAGCCAGCCAGCGACGCCGAGGTATAGCGGCATATCCCCTACGTCCTCACGCGGTCTTTGAGCCCTTCCCACGTTTTGGGGCCGATACCTGACACCTCCTGCAATTCCTCCGGAGTTTGAAATGGTCCCTCTGCGCGTCGGTACTCGATGATCGCCCGCGCCTTCGTCGGACCAATACCCGGCAGGGTCTCCAGCTCCTCCTGGGTCGCGGAGTTGATGTTCACGGGACCGCCCTGCGCCCGTGCGCTGGGGGTGCGTCCCGGCGGCGACGTCGGTGGCGGCGTCGGTGGCACCCGCGTCGGCACAACGATCGGCGGTTGCTCCCTCTTGGGTGTCGCCCGTGGAGGGGGCGTTGGCTGCGGGTCCGGTCGGCGCGGCACGGTGATCTGCATCTCATCCTGGAGCCGCAACGCGAGGTTGAGCGCGATGCGGTCGGCTCGCCGGGTGAGCCCGCCCGCCCTGCGCACGGCGTCGCCTACCCGGCTCCCGTATGGCAGAGTGTAGAGTCCCGGCCGCCGCACCTCGCCCGTCACGTACACGGTGACCGGGGCGGCCGTTGGCTTCGGGCCAGGCGCCTGCGTCGGGTTCGGCGTTGGTGAGGGAGTCGGAGGGTCTGCATTCACTGCGGAAACTTGCGCTTGCACGGTCGGCGCGTTCGTGGGAATCACTGCCTGTCGGGGCACAGGCACGGCTCGGGGACGGGCAACCGCGACGAGCAAAATGAGTGCGAGCGCGATCAGCACCGCCGAAAGGTATGCGGCACCCGGTGCGGGCCTCGTGTCTCGCCGTTCATCTGGTAGTTCTACCTGCTCGTTCACATCGGCGCGAAGTATATGCGGTTCGCGGCGCGTGGTCAATAGGAATAATGTTTTGGGTCCTAAGGTACTAGGAATACGCCATAGCAGTGCCCGTGTTGTACGGTGCGGGTCTCTGTGCCTGCCTCGCGCGGCGAGCGTCTGACACGGGAGCGCGTGACTCTGCTACCGGTTATCCCGTTCGCAGGCGCTGAACCCTTCGATGCGCTCGAGGGTAACATTCGTGAAGGATCCATGACCCTGACCACGGATACCTCGAAGGCTCTGCACGGACGATCACGAGTCCGTTGTCCGCTTATCTCAGGGTGCCCGCCACATTTTCAGCAAATTGAGCGCCGCCCCATTCATAGACCGGACCACGCGTTCGAAAGCTCCAGGAGTTGATTCGTGAAACCAAAGGAAGCGATATTTCTCGCGCGTGTGACCAATACAGCGGTGGGCAGGAGAGTTGAGCCGCCACATTGGCCAGTGGGCGGGCTGCGGCCCGCGGGCAGGCACGGAGACCTGCCCCTACCCGGCTCAAGGGTGGTGCCCACCGCTGTACCTGCTAACACCAACACCACGCTCGGTTGTCCTGCTGCTACTGGTGGACGACCCGTACCTCGGCGGCCAGCTCGAGACCGATGACGCGCTCGGTTCCCTCGGCTGCACGAAACCGTAGACCGCCACCGAATGGGATCCGCTCCAGCACCTCGACGTGTGCGCCAGGGACGAGCCCTATCTCCTGCATGTATCGGAGCTTTTCAGCATCGGCGGAGGGCACCCGGTGGACCACGGCCCAGGTATCAGCAGGCACCTCGGAGAGCGATAACTGATTGGCGAGGCTGCGCTCCTGGCCCGGCGGCAGCGCGCCTTCCAGCGTCGGGATGATGTCCCCATGCGGGTCCACGGCTGGCTCGCCCAGGATCTCGAAAATGCGTGCCTCGAAGCCCTCGGAGATGTAATGCTCCAGCCGCTCGGCCTCCTCGTGGACCTGATCCCAGCTGTAGCCGAGGGCGTCGTGCAGGTATAGCTCGATCAGGCGATGATGGCGGATCACTTCCAGGGCGATCTTTTTCCCGGCCTCCGTCAGCGTTGCGCCGTGATACGGCTCGTGTTCGACGTAGCCTAACTTGTCGAGGTGCTTGAGCATCCTGCTCGTGGAAGCGGCGCTCACGCCGACGTGATCGGCGAGATCCTGCGTCGCGACCCTGCCCGAAGTAGCGGCGCTATCGTCCCTGCTTCGCGCGCTCAGGTCGTAGATGCCCTTCAGATAATCTTCGACTGCTTCCCCGCGCATCTGGCTACTCATTCGGTTGGCACCGTCATCAGGGCGCCGGGACCGGGCACCGCAGCCTCGGCACGGCCCGCCTCAGTCAACACGAGCCGTTCGCCCTGAAACCGCAGGAAGCCACGCCGCACGCCATCGCGGACGACGGCTCGTGCCCGCCGGGCGCTCCATCGAAACTCCGCCTGTATCTGGGTCTCGGTATCCCGCTCGGAGCGGACGAGATGATCGAGTAGCAGATCCACCGCGAACCGCCGCCGCACCCGCGCGGCCCGCAACGCGCCGGTAATGAGCCCGTGGCGGGGTGAGAGCGCGAACGCCAGGGCGAAGAGTGACCCGGCGGCGGTGGCCATCGAACCCGCAATAGACGCATCGAGGAGCCGCGCGAGCGCGTACCCCAGCACCGCCGAGAGCGCACCGGACAACACCGAGATACCCAGCATTACGGCCAGCCGGTCGGTAAGCAGATACGCAGTCGCAGGTGGGACGATAAGAAAGGCAACGACTAGCACCGCCCCAACGGCATCGAACGCGCCGACCGTTGTCAGGGAGACGACAAACATCAGCAGGTAGTGCATCAGCACGGGGGAGATCCCAACTGCGGCGGCGAGGCCGGGGTCGAACGTGGCGAGCTTCAGCTCCTTGTAAAAGAGCAGCACGAACGCCAGGTCGAAGCAGCCGATACCACCAAGCACCCAGAGCGTGCGGGGGCCGAGATCCCAGCCGGCGAGCACGAGGCGGTCGAACGGAGTGTACGCGATCTCGCCATACAGCACGTGCTCCACATCCAGGTGCACGTCACCCGCGTAGCGGGAGATCAGGATTACCCCCAGCGCAAAAAGCGCCGGGAACACGAGGCCGATCGCGGCGTCCTCCTTGACGAGCCCGCTCCCAGACAGCAGCTCGATGAGCAGCACCGTCAGCAACCCAACGAGCGTGGCCCCGAGGAGCGTCGGAATGCCGTTGATCCCGCCGGTGAGTAGCGCCGCGAGCACGATACCGAGCACCACGGTATGGCTGATAGCGTCGCCCACGAGCGCGAGCTTGCGCAGCACCAGAAAGGAGCCGATGAGCGCGCAGCTCGTCGCGACCAGAACGCCCGCGAGGATAATCGATAGCTGGAAGCCAAGCTGCATTACGGACGCTCCTTTATGGGGGCGTTGGGGGCGGCGTCGCGGTCCGTGGGCCGGTGCACTCCGCCGAGCGCGCCCAGGTGATCCGCGTAGTCGGGCTCACCGGGCGCCTTATGAAAGCCCGGACCGTGAACGGCTGCGGCCGCAAGCTTGCGGTTCTCGCGCCGGCGCTGTAAGCCGACCCAGAGCAGTCCCCGGCGCGGGGCAAACGCGAGCGAGAAGAGCACGATCGCCGTCGCCAGCAGTACGATGAGCGGCCCGGTCGGCACGCGCGCATCGAGACTGCTCAGCGCCGCGCCCGCCACGCCCGACACCGCACCGAGGAGGGCCGCGAGCCCAATCATCACGGCGAGCCGGTCCGTCCATTGCCGCGCCGCAGATGCGGGGGCAATCAACATCGCGGCCATCAGGATCACGCCGACGCTTTGCAGGCCAATCACGACCGCCACGGTGATGAGCCCGGTGAGCAAGACGCCGAGCAGCCCCATCGGCACGCCCAGGGTGCTGCCATACGCAGGATCGAACGCAAGCAGCTTGAACTCCTTGTAGAAGAGCGCGACGAGCGCCAGAACCGTCGCCCCGGCACCTGCCATGATCAGCACATCGCGCTGGAGTAGTACCGCTGCCTGGCCGAACAGAAAGCTGTTGAGCCCGCTCTGGCTCGCGTTACCAGTGTTCTGGATGCGCGTGAGGAGCACAATTCCGACGCCAAAGAACGTCGTGAGCACGATGCCGAGCGCCGCGTCCTCTTTGAGCCGGGAGCCGCGAACGACCCCGAGCACGGCAAGCGCCCCGAGCCAGCCGCTCACCGCCGCGCCAACCAGCAGCCACGCCGGGCTCTTGCCGCCCGCGAACACGAAGCCGAGGCACACCCCCGGCAGCGCGGCGTGGGCGAGGGCATCGCCGAACAGGCTCTGGCGGCGCAGCACCGCGAAACAACCGAGCACCCCGCTCACGGCTC
>JACDAU010000154.1 GCA_013695265.1 Chloroflexia bacterium | reverse complement strand
GCCCCTGCTCGTCGGAGGCAGCGGGCCGCGGCGCACGCTGCCCCTCGTTGCGCGGTACGCCGATATATGGAACTCGCTGCGCAGCTCGCCAGGTGCGTTCCGCGAGAAGTCAGCGCTGCTCGATGATTTGCTGCGTGCGGTGGGCCGGGCGCCGGGTACCGTGAAGCGCACGATCTTCACCGGCGTGTTCTACGCGCACGACGCGGCAGACCTGGAACGCGTGCTGCTGCGGCTGCGCGACACGGCGCCTGATGGCGCAGGCAAGGCCACCGCCGAGGTGCTGGATGCCCAGCGCGCCCGGAACACGATCATCGGCACGCCGGAGATGATCCTCGCGCAGTTGGCGGCGTTCCGCGACGCAGGCGTCGAGGAGCTGATGCTTCGCTGGACGGAGATGGACGACCTCCCCCGGCTGCGCGCGTTCTCGGAGGTTGTGGCGGGCATTGGGTCTTAGGTGTTAGGCTTTAGGGATGCAGGGTGGTGGCGCTCGTGCCGTAGGGCGCGAAGCGCCCTCCTGTAAGGGCCGCGCGAAGACGCGGAAAGGGTGCAGGCGGGCCGTGCCTGCCGTGCCACCGGACCGACACTGCGGCACAGGGAGGGTATGCGATGGCACCTGCAACGGATCAGATACGCTACACCGAGAGCACCGGGAATGTGTTTGCCGATCTCGGGGTCGCGGAGCCGGAGGAGGCTCTGGCGAAGGCTGAGCTTGCCCGACAGATTGGCGCAATCATCGCGGAGCGCGGCTTGAGCCAGACCGAGGCCGCCGTGCTGCTTGGCATCGACCAGCCCAAAGTATCGCTCCTTACGCGTGGTCGCCTGACTGGCTTCTCCATTGGTCGCCTGCTGCGTTTCCTGCTCGCGCTCGACCAGGATGTCGCGATCGTCGTCCGAACCCGGCAGGTACAGCGGGGCGGACGAATCCACGTCGTCGCTCAATCCCAGACACCGAAAATGGTACTAGCCGTCAAGCGAGCGCGCGACGTGCGACCACTTGGGAGGAGATTCGCCGTTTCCAGGAGACGTGAAGCGGTGACCCAGGCTGGCGAGCGCAGTTCATAACCGGTGGCCCTGTCCCCTTGAACGCAGGCAGGAGCTGGACTCAGACCACGGATTCTTCACGGAGTTGACCCTTGAGCGCAGCGAAGGGTTCAGAATGACATTTCGTGGGTCATACGCGCCTCCCGCCCTTGCGCCGCCGGTCCGGTTAGTTTATCGTTACGCCACTATCGGAGCACTCGTTGATAAAGCGCTGGAGGGCGACATGGCGGAGATGATCGTGGACAACACAGACCAGCACAAGAAGATCGAGCAGTACCTCGTGCCGGGGGAGAACCTGCTCGCGGTGCTCGACATGAAGGGCGGAGGAACCGGCTTTCTGGGCATCACCGAGCGGCGGATTATCTTCTACGACAAGGCGTTCATGCAGCGGCGTAAGGCGATGGTCACCGTCCCGTTCACCAAGATCTCCAAGGTGGCGAGCGAGGATGAAGAGGGAATCTTCACCCGAGGCTTCCTCGGCAGCAGTAGGCTGATTATCGGCGCGGGCCAGGAGCTGTACGAGTTCGAGTTCCGAGGCGCAGACAAGGCACACCTCGCCTACCAGCTCATCGTCTCCCGATTGTAATCCGTTTTTCGCGGCGCGCAGACAACCCATGCATCACCGCAGGCAGCAACATACCCGCCACATGCCGGTCAAGGCGCTGGCACGACCGGCGTTCCAGTTGCTCCTCGTATGGTGTGCACGACCAGAATGGGTGACAGCGTGGTCTGCTTGTGGAGCACACCTCCGACACCGGCTGCTGTGCTCCGTACCCGCACGGTGTCGCATAGCTCCCCGATGAGGTAACCAGGCTGGAACGGCGGAGTAGACATGCCGAATGGTAGAAGGCGCTGGCGTGGTCGCCGCTCGTTCCCGACGCCTTCTGGATTGCGGTCGCGCGGCTCCTCCCCGCCGAACCGCCTGAAGGAGGCGCACCGTGCACGCAGACCCAGCCGGTCAGATCATCATCCTGAACGGGAGTCCGCGGTCTGGCAAGTCCAGCATCGCCGTCGCGATCCAGCAGATATTCGAGGGCGTCTGGATGAACCTGAGTGTCGACTGGTTCATGCAGATGACCCCGACCGCTACCAACCCGGGATCGGGCTGCGGCCCGGAGGCGAGCGCCCGGACCTCGAACCGCTCGTCATGGTCCTGTACCGCGCCATGTACGAGGCCATCGCTGCGCACACCCGTCTGGGGCCGAACGTCGTGGTGGACGTCGGCCACCACGACGCCTACTCGGCGCCGCGAGGGATACTCACCGACTGTGCCCGGCGGCTGAGCGGCCTCCCGGTGCTGTTCGTGGGCGTGCGT
>JACDAU010000152.1 GCA_013695265.1 Chloroflexia bacterium | reverse complement strand
CCTGCAACTCCGCCAGGCGGTCAAGGTGGGAGCGCATCTCGGCTTCGTGCGGCAGGAGCGCGTCCCGGAGCGCCCGCCTGCCCGCGCTCTCCTCGCCCCCCGTGTCCCGAAGCTCAGGGATCGCATCGAGTAGCAGGGGACGGAAGCGCACCTCATAGTCCTCCACGAACGGCTGCTCGACGCCGATCTCCGGCGTGCTGCGGTGGATCGTGCCGACCGCGTGACCGAGCGTCGCGAAAAGCGCGTCGGTCCAGAGGTTGTCATCCTCCAAAGTCTCCCCCTCGATGAATGGGAACACCACGAGCGGCCTGCCGGCGAAACTGCTGACGAACTCCCCCGAACGGGTGCGCAGCGGATACGACAGGTTGCGGTAGAGCCCCTTGTGATACAGGTTCCACGTGAGCGGCAGATAAAACGCGGGGTCGCTCGCAACCATCGGCGCTGGGTCGGGGCGCACCATCTTCACGAAGAAGCGGCCACCATCCGCAAGATGCGCTGCGTACAGGTGAGAGCCAAAGCCCTTGGGTATAAAGGTGAAGCGCACCGCCTCCACCCCGTACTCGCGCAACAGCAGCGCGGCGAGCGCCTCTCTGGAGATGTCGGGTTCCGTCCGCATCGTGCGACCTCCGGCTGAATAGTAGCGTACCGGTCATTCCGAGCCTGCGAGGAATCCGTGGCCAGAGTTGCGGATCCCTCATGGAGTTCGGGATGACATGCAGTTTGATTCACGCGGATTGCGTATAAGGGTGCCGTTCAACACGGTTTTACTATTCTCGTTGCTCGTTTCCGTGTGGGGCTGCGCCGCATTGGGCACCGGGACGCGCAGGCGGGCACGGAGACCCGCACACTGCAGTGTCTTGCCTGACGCTTTGCCCCACGTCCTACCCCGTGCCTGCCCTGATCGCGCGGGCATTCAGTTGAACGCCCCTACGAGCGGCCCCGCACTACCGGTTCGCGAGCGATCGTGCGGCTTGCTCGTCGAGGAGGAAGAGCAGGCGACCATCGGTGGGGCGGACGAGTTGGGAGGGGTACGTGTCAGGGTTTGGCTCGCCTTCGAGCACTTCCCGGAGCGCGTCCGCCTTGCCCTCGCCCGTCACGAGGAACAGCACCCGGTGCGCCGCGTTGATGAGCGTGCTCGTGAAGGATAGCCGCCACGCATCCAGCTTCGGCACGTGGTTCGCCACCACGATCCGCCCCGTCTCGCCGAGCGCGTCCGTGCCGGGAAAGAGCGAGGCGGTGTGCCCGTCGTCACCCATCCCGAGCAAGATCAGATCGAAGCGTGGTGGCTCGCCGCCAATGGCGTGCCGCACCTCCTGCTCGTACGCGAGCGCCGCCTCCTGCGGGTCCAGCTCGCCGTACATCCGGTGCACGTTCGCCTCCGGTAGGCCCAAGCCCGAGACCAGCGCCGTCGCCGCCGCGCTGTAGTTGCTTTCGGGATCATCGGGTGGCACGCACCGCTCATCACTCCAGAACAGGAGCACCCGCACCCACTCCACTTGCGACCGATACGGCGCCTCGGCGAGCAACTTGTACATACCCAGCGGGGTTGATCCCCCAGCGAGAGCGACGGAGAACGCTCCCCGCTCCTGCACCGACGCCGCCGCGGCGCGGATGAACTCCTCCGCGGCCTGGCGGGCGACATCGCTCTTGGCTGACAGAACCTGTATCTCGGTATTGCTAGACATTACTGCAACGCCTCGCGCTCCAGCAGTTGCGCGGCGATCGGCAGCGATTCCTCATACGGCGTGTCGCGCGTACACCCTTCGAGCGCGTGGTCCAGCGCCTCGTGCTCGGTGCGCGGCGTGATCAGGCACGACCGTTCCGAGAGCCGCTGCTCCCCGACCTGTGCGAACGCATGGGCGTGCGACGGGTCATCGTCCTTGAGACGCACGTGGAAGCTGGCGGTCTTTCCCTCGTGCAGCGTGTCCAACTCGAACGAGACGACCGCACCCGGCGGCACGGACTCGGTGGACACGGCCATCAGGTCGACCTCGCCCGGTTGCTGATTCAGGCGCGAGTAGAGCCAGCCCGCAAGCAGCGCCGCCTGCGCCGGGCTGGCGTTGTCCTGCCCCGCGGCGTATTCGACGCGCAGCCGCTGAATACCAGTGAGATGCGGGCGCAGCGCCGCGTCATCGAAGAACTGCGCTATCGCCTCGAACCACCGCCAGAGCCGGATCCAGTTGATGTCCTGCACCGCGCACACTCGGTTGCGCTCCCGTTGGATATGCAGCGCGCGCCGGAAGGTCTCACCGCTGGGAGCGAAGCTGCTGGAGTCGATAATGAGCTTGTCCGTGGAGCGGATCAGGTCCGTGAATATTTCCGCATCGTAGTCGGGCTGCCCCATCCACCACAGGTACATCGGCAGGTCCGGCAGGAGCAGCGGGACGACGATGCTGCGCAGGTGGTTCGCCACCTCACCGTTCGCGCCGACAAGCACCTGCTCACAGCACACCTGCGCGCCGGAGCCGGGGTCCTCGAAGCAGTACGAGTTGATCGCGGTGTCGAGCGACGGCTGCTCGTGGTGCGGCTCCGCGCTCAGAATGATGGCACGGGACGGGTGACGGCCCGAGAGCCTGCCGACGGTCTCGAAAAGCTTCTCGGCGTCCGCATCGCTCGACGTGTATACCACCAGGTTGAGCACGCTGGAGCGGACACGCGCGCTTTTGTCCTGCGCGGTGGCAGCGGTCTGCTCCCATAGCCGGTTCAGCTCGCGCTCAATGTCCTCAAGGTCAACGGACTTCCCCTCCCAAGTCAGTGCGTGCGTGGTGTTTTCGCTTGCGTGCATCTCTCGTTTCCCTCCTCACCACGGTGGCGTACTAGCGATGCTCCGAGACGCCGCCGGACGCTAGGGCCAGCGCCACTCCCGGTTATCGCGGTACAGTAGCCGGTCTGCCTCGCGCGGTCCCCACGCGCCGCTCTCGTAGTTCGGGAAACGAGGCGCCGGCATCTGTGCCCAGGTGTCCAGAATATCCGTCACGAACGACCACGCGGTCTCCACCTCGTCGCTGCGGGTGAAGAGGGTGGAGTCACCGATCATGCTGTCCTGCAGCAGGCGTTCATACGCCTCGGGCGGATCCTCACCGAACGAGGATCCATACAGGAACTCCATTTTCACCGGCCGAATATTGAGCCGCGTGCCCGGCGTCTTTGCGAGCACCTTCAGCGAGATGCCCTCGTCGGGCTGGATGCGCAGGGCGAGCACGTTCGGTTCCATGGTGCTCTGGTTCTCTGCGCCCTTGAAGAGCGCGAGGGGCGGCTGCTTGAACTGGATCGCGATCTCCGTGACGCGCTTCGTGAGACTCTTGCCGGTGCGCAGATAGAACGGCACGCCCTGCCACCGCCAGTTGTCCACGAACAGCTTCATCGCCACGTAGGTCTCCGTGCTCGACTCGGCGGAGACCTTCTCCTCATCGCGGTACGGCGCCACCGGCTTTCCGGCCACGGAGCCTGCGTCGTACTGCCCGCGAACGACCTGCTCCGCGACGAGGTTGCCGCGAATGGGCCGGATCGACTGCAGCACCTTTACCTTCTCGTTGCGCACGGCATCCGCGTCGAACGCGACGGGCGGCTCCATGGCGACCAGGTTCAGCAGTTGCAGCAGGTGGCTCTGCACCATATCGCGCAGTGCGCCGGACTCCTCGTAATAGCCACCGCGCGTTTCCACGCCAACGGCTTCCGCTGCGGTGATCTGGACGTGGTCGATGTAGCGGCGGTCCCACATCGGCTCGAAGATGCCGTTCGCGAAGCGCAGCACGAGGATGTTCTGCACCGTTTCCTTGCCCAGGTAGTGGTCAATCCGATAGATCTGCTGCTCGGTGAACACCTGGTGGAGCTGGTCGTTGAGCGCGCGCGCGGATTCCAGGTCGTGGCCGAATGGCTTTTCGATGATGATGCGCGAGTACGTGCCCTCGTTCCGGCGCGACATCCGTCCCCCTAGCCCGGCCTCGCCCAGGTTCTCGATGATCGTCGGGTAATAGCTCGGCGGCGTAGAGAGATAATACAGGCGGCTGCCTGGCGTTCCCCGCTCCTCATCGAAGCGGTCCAGGCGGGTCTGTAACTCCTTGTAGCCCTCCGGCTCATCGAAGTTCGAGGAGAGGAAAAACAAGTTCTGAGAGAAGGCGTCCCAAAGGCTCTGATCGAACGGCCGGCGGGAGAACTCCTTGATCCCCTCGCACATCTCCGTGCGGAAGAACTCGTCCGTCCATTCGCGGCGGGCGAAGCCGACCACGCTGAAGTCCGGCGGCAGATGGCCGTCGATAGCGAGGTTATACAGCGCAGGGATGAGCTTGCGCTTCGTCAGGTCGCCGGTGGCCCCGAAGATCACCATTGTCGCGGACTGCGGCTGCGTCTCTGACCGGGAGCCCGCCCGTAATGGGTTGTCTACGACTGTGGTCATAGTTGCTGCCTCACACGTCTGCATCAGGTTCTGGCCGACCGGGGGTTGACGCCGGATGCGCCCGGCCCTGTCATTCCCGGCTGCGCTGTCGTTAGCAGTATATATGCCTCAGCCGCTTGCGTGTGCGCCAGGAACCCGTGGCGCCGCCGCTGGGTACTGTTTTCTCGTTGCTCGTTTCGCTGTACGGGGGGCTATGTGAGCAATGAGTGACGAATTAAGGGTGGTAAAGGAGGGGCGCTCAGTTGAACGCCCATACGATCGACGCCACCCTGCACTGGCGGCATCGTGCTCGTGGCGCGGGTCGGCTCACGGGAGGCGCGTTGCGGTCGCTCGACGACGCGGTCGCGCAGGAGGATGCCGGCAAGTATCCCCGCGAGCGGGACCACGCCAAGCACACTGCCCGCCGCGAGCATTGTGGAGACTGTGACGGGACACGCACCGTCGATTGTCCAGCCGGTCCCAAACACCACGCCCCCGTAAACGTGCCTGCGCTCAACCGGCCAGCGCCGCAGCGTCAGCGCGCTACCGAGCGGCGTCGTCCAGCCTCGGCGCTCCAGGAGCCACAAGATCGTCATGCTCGTGGCGACCGACGAACCCATCACGAAGAAGGGTTTGAGGTACTCCAGCTACTGGGTTCCGCGTCTTGCCAGTGGGCGCTGTAGGGCCGTTCGACTGAACGCCCGACCATCCCTCGCGCACAACCCCAGTGGCGCGATCTTTCCTGTCCGCCAGTCGGACAGGCTCATCAGTCCCGCCCTTGTACCCCCCACACTGTGAAACGGGAAACGAGAATAGCATAACGCCGCCCAAGTTGGAGCACGCCGGAATCGTCCCACAGTAGAGAACAAACAGCGACCGACCACCCTGTAATATATATCGGAACTATATATATACAAGTGAGTCTGTACCTGCAGAGATGGATATCCCGCTGGTTGCTATGCTCGTTTCCCGTTTGCGTGTGTGGGGCAGGCGTTAGTCGTCGGGGATCCCGCGTGGCGGTTCCGACCGCGGTAGGGTGCAGGTCTCCATGCTTGCCCCCGTGCCTTCTGAGCCACCGGGCGGCCACGGAGCGCCCCAGCCAACACACCGAGTCTGGCACGCCATTATCGGTTAGATACTAC
>JACDAU010000148.1 GCA_013695265.1 Chloroflexia bacterium | reverse complement strand
GCTTTGTCGGGACCCCAGCGCAAGTGGTAGGACAGATGCAGCGCTTCATCGACCTGGGGGTGGACTACTTCATCCTCGACTGCGCCGGTTTCCCCGAGTTCACCACGCTGCGGCTGCTCATTGACGAGGTGCTGTCCGCACTGAACGCCTTAGGCAAACCCCGGCTGAGGGGTGGTGCATCTGTTTCCGGGCTTTGGTCTCCTGCAACCCCGCAACCCGCCACCACGCCCTTGCCGTGTGGTTCAATGCGTTCGCCCACGGTGGTAGGGGCGTTCAACTGAACGCCCTCGGTTGAACGCCCTTGATGCTACAGCCCGAGGGCGTCGCGCACTTTCTCGAAGAAGCTGCGCTCGCCGTGCTGTGGGCTAGGGATGTCGAGCGTCTCCCCGAGTTCGCGGAGCAAACCCTTCTGCCGCTCGTTCAACGACTTCGGCACGACGACGCTGAACGAGATGATCTGCTCGCCGCGTCCGCCGCCCCGCAGGCTCGGCACTCCGAGGCCGCGCATACGCACCGTGTCCCCGCTCTGGGTGCCGGGCTCGACGCGGAGCTCCGTTTCGCCGTCGATCGTAGGCACCGATACCCTGTCGCCCAACGCTGCCTGCGCGATGTTGATCGGCATTTCAAGGTGCAGATCCTGACCCATCCGCCGGAAGAGTGCGTGTGGCTTAACGGAGAACTCGACGAACAAGTCGCCCTCGGGCGCACCGGGGTCTCCCGCCTCGCCCTCGCCCGACAGCCGCAGGTGGAAGCCCTCGTCGATTCCCGCCGGCACGCGGACCATCAACTTGCGCGTGTTGCGTACCGTACCCTGTCCATGGCATTCCTTGCAGGGATCGAGGATGACGGAGCCCTGGCCCCGGCAGCGGTCGCATTCCGTGACGCTGACGAACTGCCCCAAAAACGAGCTCTGCGTGCGGCGGATCTCGCCGCTGCCCGCGCAAACCGGGCACCGCGAGGGCTGACTGCCCGGCTCGGCTCGATTCCCGTTGCACCGCGAGCACACGGCCTGCCGGCTTGCCTCGATCTCCTTTTCGACACCGAACACCGCTTCCTCGAACTCGAGCACCATGTGATAGCGCAGGTCCGCGCCACGGCGTGGGCCTCTGCGCGTCGTGCGTGCGCCGCCAAACAAGTTCTCGAACAGGGAGTCGATGCCAAAGCCGAACGGGCCGTTCGTGAAGTCGTGCCCGCCGCCGTTGCTCACACCCGCGTGCCCGAAGCGATCGTACGCCGCGCGCTTGTCGGCGTTGTTGAGCACTTCGTACGCCTCGGTCACTTCCTTGAAGCGCGCCTCGGCATCCGGCTCGGCGTTCACGTCGGGGTGATACTGTCGCGCCATCTTGCGGTAAGCCCGCCGAATCTCATCGGAACTGGCTTCGCGCTGTATGCTCAGAACCTCGTAGTAGTCACGCTTGGTCATGTTCTCCATATCGTTTCCATGTATGGTGCGGCGGGACGCTCCATCGCAGGCGTCGCGCTCGTTAATTGTGCTGTACGGTTGCGTTGAATGTCAAAAAGCGTCCCGAGCGGCAATCCGTCGGATGCCGCTCGGGAAAGATCAGTGCTAAACCTCGCGGAACTCGCCCTCGACGGTGCCGTCATCCGCAGGTGGGTTATCGCCGTCCGGTCCTGCGCCAGCCTCCGGGCCGTACGTGCCGGTCGACTGACCTTCGCCTCCCTGGCTGTACATCTCCGATCCGATCTTCTGCGCGGATTCCGCGAGTGCCTGCATGGTTGAGCGGATCGCTTCCACATCCTCGCCCTGCAAGGCGGAACGCGCCGCCTCCAGCTTTTCGTTAACCTCGGTCTTTGTCTCCTCGGAAATTTTGTCCCCATGCTCCTGCAGCGTCTTCTCTGTCTGATACACGAGCGTGTCCGCAGTGTTCCGCGCCTCGATCAATTCGCGGCGGCGCTGGTCCTCCCCGGCGTTCACCTCGGCGTCGCGCACCATGCGGTCTACCTCGTCCTGCGAGAGGCCGCTGCTCGCGGTGATTGTGATCTTCTGTTCCCGCGAACTCGCCTGGTCCTTCGCGGAGACGTTCAAGATGCCGTTAGCGTCGATGTCGAACGCCACCTCGATCTGCGGAACGCCGCGCGGCGCAGGGGGGAGCTGGTCGAGGATGAAGCGGGCAAGCGTCTTGTTCTCGGCCGCCATCGGGCGCTCGCCCTGCGTGACGTGGATCTCCACCTGGGTCTGGCCGTCGGCCGCGGTAGTGAACGTCTGTGCCTTGCGGGTCGGGATGGTGGTGTTGCGGGTGATAAGCGGGGTTGCAACGCCGCCGAGCGTCTCGATCGCCAGCGTAAGCGGCGTCACGTCGAGCAGCAACACGTCTTTGACCTCGCCGCCGAGCACGCCCGCCTGGATCGCAGCGCCAACCGCGACTACCTCGTCGGGGTTAATGCTCCGGTTCGGCTCCTTACCGAACACGCTTTTCACCTTCTCCTGCACGAGCGGCATCCGGGTCTGGCCACCCACAAGGAGCACCTCGTCGATCTGCGACTCCGACTTGCCCGCGTCCTTGAGTGCCTGTCGCATCGGTGGAACGGTGCGGTCCACGAGGTCACCGACCAACTGCTCCAGCTTCGAGCGCGTCAGCGTGACGAGCAGGTTCTTGGGGCCGCCAGAACTCACCGTAATGTACGGCAGATTGATCTCCGACTGCTGTGTTGTCGAGAGCTCCTTTTTGACGCGCTCCGCGTCCTCCTTGAGGCGCTGCATCGCGATGGGGTCGGTGCGGAGGTCGATGCCCTGGTCCTTACGGAACTCGTCCACGAGCCAGTTGATGATCCGGTCGTCGAAGTCGTCACCACCCAGGTACGTGTCGCCCTGAATTGACTGGACATCGAACACGCCCTCACCGAGCGCGAGAATGGAGATATCGTATGTGCCGCCGCCGAGGTCGTAAACCGCGACGTCCTCCTCCTCCTTGCGGTCGAGGCCGTAGGCCATCGAGGCCGCAGTCGGCTCATTGATGATCCGCTTCACGTCCAGTCCCGCGATCTGGCCGGCATCCTTTGTCGCCTGCCGCTGACTGTCGTCGAAATATGCGGGCACGGTGATGATCGCACTGTCCACGGTATCGTTGAGGTACGCCTCAGCGTCCTGCTTGAGCTTGCGCAGGATCATCGCGGAGATCTCCTGGGGCGTGTAAGTGCGGTCGCCCAGGTGAACCTGGACGGCGCCGTGCGACGCCTGACTCACCTTGTACGGGAGCGTTTTCGTCGCGCGCTGCACCTCCGGATCATCGAAGCGGCGGCCCATGAAGCGCTTGATGGAGTAGATGGTGTTCTCCGGGTTCGTAATCGCCTGGCGCCGGGCGATCTGGCCCACCAAGCGCTCGCCCGTCTTCGGGTTTACAGCGACTACGGAGGGCGTTGTGCGGCCACCCTCGGCGTTCGGGATCACGGTGGGCTCGCCACCCTCCATCACGGCCATGACGGAGTTGGTGGTTCCGAGGTCAATACCTATTGTTCTAGCCATGGTTATGCAGACTCCTCTTTTCGATACATCACTAACCGGTTACCCGAACCATGCTCGGGCGCAACACGCGGTCCCCGAGCATGTAGCCCTTGCGATACTCCTCAACAACCAGCCCCGACTCTCCTCCGTCCGGGGGCTGCACGGACACGGCCTCGTGGCGCGTGGGGTCGAACGGCTTGCCCACCGCCTCGATCTGTCGCAATCCGGCCAGCTCCAGCGTGGAGTCCAGCTTGCGCCCGACGAGCATGAGGCCGTCTACCCACGCGGACTCCGGCTGATCTATTGGGATCGCCACGCGGGCGCGCTCGAAGTCATCAAGCACGGGCAGCACGTTGAAGATCAACGCGGCATTCGCCTCGCGCGCCCAGTTTTCGCGCTCCTGTTCAGTGCGCCTCCGGTAATTGATGAACGATGCCCGCTCTCGCTGTAGCTCCTCCAGATACCCATTGGCGCGCTCCTGGGCAAGTGTGAGCTGCTCCTCAGGCGTGATCTCGCCACTGCCTTCCTCCAGCACCTCTGTTTCGGCCACGGCCTCATCATCGATCACGGGCGTATCAAGCTCTGCGGCTTCCCTTGGCTGCTCATCTTCAATCTGCTGTGTCATCGAACCTCCTCGACTCAGCGTGTCTGATGCTCTCATTGTTGTCGTGCAGCATGCTGCTAAGTAGCCGGGATACGTAATACACGGACGAAATCGTGCGCTCGTACTGCATCCGGGTCGGTCCCACGACTGTTAGAAGTCCGTAGCTGCCGCCCTGGGCAGTGTATGATGCGGTCACGATGCTGCACAAAGCCATCTCCTGCAGCGGGTTTTCGGAGCCGATAATGACGTGAACGCCGGAGCGATTTACGATCCGATCCGCCAACTCGTTCACGAGAGCGCCACCCTCCAGGATTTCCATGAGCGGCCGCGCTGCGTCGCTCTGATGGAACTCCGGCTGCGCGAGCATGCTAATCAAACCACTCTGACTGACCGTGCCGCTCATCCCACTCCGGCTCACGACGCCAAGCACCTGGGGAGCAACCTCCGCTGCGATGCCATTGAGACCATGCGCCCGCACAGCCATCTCCAGCGGGACGTAGCCCACGAACGCCGCGTTCAAGGCGGCGGAGACGCTGTTGAGTTCTTCCTGGGAGGACGCATACGGCAGCAGGCAAACGGACTGCCGCACGCTGCCATCATTCATAACCACGACGGTGAGCGCGGACCGGTCGTTGATGTGAACAAGTTGCACCTGCTTCAACGTCTTCGCGTCTGAACGTGGGATGGTTACGAGCGCCGCGTTGCGCGCAAGTTGGGCAAGCACGGAGGCGGCAAGTTCTGCCCAGCGGGTCAGATCCGGGTTGCCCTCGACCTGATGAAACTGGTGTTCAACCCGCCGCATATCCGCGTTGCTCAGCCCCATCCGGTTCATCAGATTCTCAACAAAGAGGCGGTAGCCACTCTCGGAGGGCACTCTGCCTCCACTGGTGTGCCGGTGCTCTAGATACCCTTGTCGTTCAAGTTCCGCCATCTCCGCGCGCAACGTGGCAGACGACACAGCGAGCTTGTACTTCTCGCGCAGCACTTCCGAGCCCACGGGGCGTGCGGCGGCGATGTACTCTTCAATAACGAGCTTCAGAACCTGCTTCGACCGGTCAGTTAGCTGCTTTTCCATACCATTCCCGATGCGGACACGGAGCGACTTCCGAGCCGACCCATTGCCATTAGCACTCTCACGCATAGAGTGCTAATGTGAGTAAAGGATAGCAATTGAGCGGTTGCATGTCAAGTTTCGTAGCGCGCATCAGGTCCGGCTGCGTTCGATGTGAGTCTCCCAAAACGGTCAATCTAACGGAGGTCGCGCGTGCGGCTATCCCGATTGTGGCCGCAACTTCGGGCCGGGTGTAGAACGAAGTGCTACGGGGCTGGTTGCAGCACGTCCGCGCTCGCCCAGCCGGTTGCGCCACTGCGGGTCTGAACTCTGCGCCACTGCACACTTCCAGTTTGCCGGGTCTGTCTCAGATCGCGCACCATTGCGCCGTCCGGCAGACGCTCGACAATGCCGCTCGTGAGCGAGGGCATGCGCCGGACGTTCATCCCAAGTCCGTTCGACGCGACGCGGAGCATGATGACCCGAGGTGGACTGGACCGCGCCGTTGGTATGCGGGTGGCGCGGGCCGTCGTGGGCGTGGGGGTGGATGTGGGCCGCTCGGTGCTGGTCGGATCTGCGGGTGGAGGCGTAGACTCAATCGTGGCGGTCGCGGTCGCAGTTGCCGTGGCTGGAGCGGTCGGCGCGCGTTCGGTGGGACGCGGAGTTGGCGACAACCCCTCGAGTACCAGCGGGGGAAGGACGCGGACGGACGCTGAATCTGGCGCGGCGAGCGCGCTGTATAACAGGAAGAAGACGCCTGTACCCAGAAGCAAGGTGACGAAAATCCCGACCACTGTGAACGGGCCGGGGTTCTCGCCATCGTCCGCGTGGTACACCGCCTCTGCTGCCCGGTTCGCTAGCGCGGTGTGGCGCTCGCGCCGTCCATCGCGCCAGACACTCCAGGCGTCCCACTGCTCTGAGCATCTTCGCTCAGCATCGGGCGGAGCAGTTGCTGCATCGCCATCACGTGCTGGCAATCGCCAAACGTCTCATGCGTGTGACAATCACACTTCCAGGTATTCCCTTCCAGAGAGAGATCATAGGAACTATTATCGCCATTGAACGTTGCAGTGACGGCGTTTATGCGGATGCGTTCAGGTTCCTGTGCGTATCGGTGAGCCTTCTCGATCTTGCCTATCAGTCCTGAGTTCACGTGGGATTCTCCTTTCGCCTGTGATACCCGAGTTAGCAGGCCAGCAAAGCGAAACGCCCGGCACAGGCACTGGCCTGCCGGACGTCCAGGGTACGGGTATCGTATGGGGCGCGGCAATAACTGTCATCAAGGGCACACCAGCCTGCTTCTCCGATAGCGCTGATTATAGACACATGCCCGTGTCGGAGTCAATTGTTTCTACACCCGATACGACTGGCATTGCTCTTGCACCTGTCTGGTGAGGAGGAATGGTATGAGCCGTGACGCCGTTTTCACCGTGGTGCAACGCGCAATCGAGGACGAAGCGTACCTGGCGCTGTTGACCGAGCAGACGTATGACGCGTTGGACGCATACGATCTGGACCCCAGCGAACAGGGTGCCCTGGTCGCCGCCAGCGCGGAGACGCTGATCGGGATGGGCGTGAACCCGGAGATCGCCCAGCGCTTCGAGGGCCTGTTCCGCATTTCGCGTGGAGGTGGCGGCTAGTACCGGATATCATCTCCCTGCTCCGGTATGTTGAGGGACGTATGACTCGACAGTGCGACCAACTGTAAAGTGGTTTGACACCCGCGTCGGACCGGGGATATAGTGAGCGGCATCCAGCGAAGGACGATAGCACTTGCCTGTTACGAGCGAATCTGGCGTTGCGCGTTTTCTGAACGATCGGGTATCGAAGATACCCGCGTCCGGGATCCGCCGCTTCTTCGATATGATCTCCGGGGTGGAGGGCGTGATTTCCCTCGGGGTCGGAGAGCCGGATTTCGTCACCCCGGAGCCGCTGCGCGAGGCCGCGATCGCGAGTATCCGCGCGGGGCGCACGGCATACACCTCCAATTATGGCCTCATAGAACTGCGGGAAAGCCTCGCGGAACACATCCAGCGTTTGTACGACATCTCGTACGATCCGCACACCGAGATTCTCATCACCGTAGGCGTCTCCGAGGCGTTAGACGTAGCGTGCCGCGCGGTGCTCGGGCCGGGCGACGAGATCATCGTACCCGATCCGTCGTATGTGGCGTATGTTCCGGCAGTGGTACTCGCCGACGCCGTGCCTGTGCTCGTGCCCACGAGCGTGGAAACACAGTTCGCCCCGACCGCAGAGGAGATCGAGCGGCACATCACCCCGCGCACGAAGGCACTGTTGCTTGGCTACCCGAACAACCCGACGGGCGCCGTGCTGCCTCGCGCGGAGCTGGAGCGTATCGCGGCCGTCGCCCAGCGGCACGACCTGCTCGTGATCGCGGACGAGATCTATGACCGCCTCACGTACGGCGTGGCACACACGAGCTTTGCCTCACTGCCGGGTATGCAGGAGCGGACCGTTCTCCTGGGCGGCTTCTCGAAGGACTACGCGATGACCGGCTGGCGCGTCGGCTATGCGTGCGCCCCGGCCGAGTTGCTTGAGGCAATGATGAAGGTGCACCAGTACGTGATCATGTGCGCCCCGACCGCCGCGCAGTTCGCTGCCCTGGAGGCACTGCGAGCCGGTGAGCCGTATGTGCAGGCGATGCTCGCAGAGTACGACCGTCGCCGCAGATTTATTGTAGACGGCCTAAACGCAATCGGGCTGCCGACGTTCGAGCCGCTCGGCGCGTTCTATGCTTTCCCGGACATCCGGCCAACCGGACTCTCGTCCGAGGCGTTCGTCGAGGCGCTACTTACGGA
>JACDAU010000141.1 GCA_013695265.1 Chloroflexia bacterium | reverse complement strand
AGCACAACGATCTTGTCCGCGTCGCGCACCGTCGAGGTGCGGTGAGAGATGATGAGGCTTGTGCGGCTTCGCATCACCTCCCGCAGCCGGCGCAGGATCTCCTCTTCTGTGTATGTGTCAACGGCGGAGAGCGCGTCGTCGAGGATGAGGATGCGCGGGTCCTTGAGCACGGCGCGGGCGATCGCGGTGCGTTGTTTCTGTCCGCCGGAGAGCGTCACGCCGCGCTCGCCGAGGTACGTTTCGTAGCCGTGCGGGAACTGCTCCACATCGCGCTCGAGCTGGCTCACAGTTGCGGCCCACTCGACCTTTTCCTGCGAGGTCTCGTCGACGCCGAACGCGATGTTCTCGCGGATGGGCTCCGAGAACAGAAAGGTTTCCTGTGGCACGAACCCGACCGAGCGGCGCAGCAGGTCCAGTGGGATGAGCCGCACGTCTATGCCGTCGATGAGCACCTGGCCCTCGGTCGGATCCCAGAGCCGGGGGACGAGCGCGGCGAGGCTGCTTTTGCCGCTGCCGGTCGGCCCGACGATCGCGACGGTCGAGCCTGCGGGGACGTGGAGATCGATCTGCGCGAGGACGGTCGCGTCAGCGTGGCGGAGCGTCACGTTGCGGAAGAGGATCTCGCCCCGGATTGCTTGTATGGGATGCGGCTCGCGGGCGTCGCGGATAGTTGGCTCGGTCTGGAGTATCTGCTGGAGGCGGATCATCGAGGCGCTGCCCTGCTGGATGAGGTTCATCACCCAGCCGAGCGCGATCATCGGCCAGCGGAGCGCGCCGACGTACGCGATGAACTGGACCAGCTCGCCGACCGAGATGCGCCCGGCGATCACGTCCTGGCCGCCGAAGTAGAGCACCACGATGGTCGCGATGCCGCCGACGGTGAACATTGCCGGCCAGAGTAGCGCCTGGATGCGCAGGTGGGAGATGCTGTTGTCGATGTATCGCTGGTTGACCTCCTGGAACGCTTCGAGTTCCGCCGTTTCCTGCGCGTATGCTTTGACGACGCGGATGCCGGAGGCGTTTTCCTGGACCTTCGTGGAGATATCAGAGAAGCCCGCCTGCACCTTTTCGTAGCGGCGCTGGATAACGCCGCCGGTGATGCCGAAGGTGAGGCTCATCAGGGGCAGGATGATCGCGGAGTAGAGGGCGAGCTGCACGTCGATCGTGAGCATCACGGCAACGGTGCCCACGAAGGCGACGACGGTGTTCACGCTGTTGGAGATGCCCGGCCCGAGCGCGCGCTGCACGGCGTTCAGGTCGTTCGTCGCCCGCGCCATGAGGTCGCCGGTGCGGGATCGCTGGAAGAAGGCGGCATCCTGCCGCTGGAAGTGGCGGAACAGGTCGTTGCGGAGCTCGTATTCCACGTCGCGCGAGGTTGCCGCGGCGAGGTAGCGCGAGTAGAAGCGGAAGATTCCTTCGACAACCGCAGCGCCGAGTAGGACGAAGCCGTAGAGCGCGAGCTGGCCGCTGGTGGTGCCGTCATTGATGGCGTCGATCGCGAGCCGCAGGATGTAGGGCACGAGGAGCGCGGCGAGGTTCGCCGCCACGATGCAGAACATCGCGAGCGCGACCTTGCGCTTATGCCGCCCGAGATACCGGAACGCCGGGAACAGACCTCTCACCCCCCTATTGTACGGCGTGCGTCCCCGTGTGACAAACCGGTCCAGCGACACCAGGAGGTATCGGGTTCCGCCCGTTGCTGTAGGGAGCAGGTCTCCGTGCCTGCCCTCCGTGCCTCACCCGCCACGATTGGTTAGAAAAGGTACGTCGTCTGTCCGCTGGTGCCCGACTGACGGCACCCTGATCTTGTGGGCGGGTTCTTTCTTCACAGCGGTTGTGGACTATGTGGTATACTAAGGTACTGGTGAGGACGAGCGGTAAGTTCGGCCAAGTCCGCCCGCACGATTCGAGAACAATGAGGGTCCGTGGGGTATCGTATCCTGGGGGCCTTTCGGCTTTTAGCGGAATACGGGTGGATGGGCGTTGTGCCCACGGTGGAGCGTCCGCACCATCACTGGCAAGAGGAGAACACAGAACAATGGCTACAGGAATCATCAAGCGAGTAACGGACCGGGGCTTCGGCTTCATAGAGCTGGCGGGACAGGAAGATGTCTTCTTCCATTCCTCGTCTCTGCAGGATACGTCCTTCGACGACCTTCGGGTCGGGCAGCAGGTCACCTTCGACGTCGAGGCCGATCCTCGGGGCAAGGGCGACCGCGCCGCGAACGTTCGCACCGGCTAAGAGCGACTAGCTCTCCGCCCCTCTCCCACTGCGGAGGGGGGCTTTTTTGTGCCCGCCGGTGTCGAGCAATGAGCGATGAGTGATGCGGTCGGGTTTTCGCATGCGCACGGCGTATGGTGCTCCCACCAACGATGAAGCGATGGCATCACGGGGACACGGCAGTCAGGGAAACCTGTACCCTACCGCAA
>JACDAU010000138.1 GCA_013695265.1 Chloroflexia bacterium | reverse complement strand
GTACCTGCCGGAGCGTTTCGATCTGGAGTACGTGGACGCGGACGGTTCGCGCCAGCGTCCCGCGATGATCCACCGCGCGCCGATTGGCAGCCTGGAGCGCTTCTTCGCGTTCCTGACGGAGCAGCATGCGGGCGCGTTCCCGGTGTGGCTCTCGCCTGTGCAGGCCGTGGTGATCCCCATTGCGGACCGGCACGCGGCGTACGCCGAGACGGTGGCTGCCACGCTGCGCGCTGAGAACATCCGCGTCGAGGTGGACGCCCGCTCGGAGCGGATGCAGCACAAGATCCGCGATGCCCAGATGCAGAAGACGCCGTACATGCTCGTCGTTGGCGACCGGGAGGCGGTGGCCGAGGCGGCCGCCGTGCGTCTGCGCGACGGCACGGACCTCAAGGCCCAACCCCTTGCGGAGGTCATACGGCTGATCGGCACGGACATCAGGGAGTATCGTTAGGCCCGCTCCACGCGGGGAAGTCGACTCGAAGCATTCCGCGTTCCCGGATCGTAGCTTCAGGGAGGAATGAAGCCATGAAGGTTAAGTATTACTCCGAAACGCATACCCTCTACATCGACCTGAACAACGCTGTGGAAACGGACACAGCGGAAGTGGCACCCGATGTGGCAGTGGACCTGGACGCGGACGGGAACCTGGTCGGAATCGAGATCGAACACGCGAGTCGGTGGGTGGACCTGTCGCGGCTCGATACCCAGTCCTTTCCTCTGACCGGACTATCGCTGGTCGGGTCATCGTGAGCGGCGAGCAGAGTGTAGGGTCTTTCTCGACCCCAAGGAGTCCAGGATGGTGACAGGTTCAACGACCACCGAATCTCTGCAATGCGTCCGCTGCGGGCAAGACCAGAACCTTTGGCAACTCTCCCCGCGCTGCACGGCATGCGGAGGGCTGCTGGCTGTGTCGAGAGACCTTTCGGAGTACGACGCGACCATGCTGCGGGGGGCCTGGGCCGCGCGCAGGGGGAGCCTTGCGCCGCATGATCGCAGCGGGGTTTGGCGCTTCCGGGAGCTGATCGCGCCGCTGGATCTTGATGAGATGACGGCGCGCGGGGAAGGCAATACCGGGCTGTACCCCACGGAGGAGCTCGCACGCTGGGCCGGCGTTGCGAGCCTGCACCTCAAGCACGAGGGGGAAAACCCGACCGGCTCCTTCAAGGACCGGGGCATGACCGCAGGCGTGAGTGTCGCCCGCAAGCTGGGTGCCCGCACCGTCGCGTGCGCCTCGACGGGGAACACGAGTGCCTCGCTCGCCTCGTACGCCGCGCTCGCCGGACTGGGATGTCTCGTGCTCGTGCCCGCCGGAGAGCATACCTCCGCGGCGAAGCTCTCCCAGGCGCTGGCGTATGGTGCGAGGACGCTCGCGATCCGCGGCGACTTCGACCGCGCGCTCGTGCTCCTGCAGGCGCTCGCGCCCGAGCTGGACCTGTACGTGCTGAACTCCGTAAACCCGTGGCGGCTCGAGGGGCAGAAGTCGATCATGTTCGAGACGCTTGAGGCACTCGGCTGGGAGGCGCCAGACTGGATCGTTCTGCCGGGGGGCAACCTGGGCAACACGAGCGCGTTCACGAAGGCGCTGCTGGAGATGCGCGAGCTTGGCCTCATCGCGCGCCTGCCGCGAATCGCCGTCGTGCAGGCAGCCGGGGCATCGCCGTTCGCGGCGTCGTACGCGGGCGGGTGGGCGCCCTTGCAGCCCGTGCGCGCCGACACGATGGCCACCGCGATCCGCATCGGCGATCCCGTGAACCATCCGAAGGCGAGCGCCGGAGTGCGCGCGCTCGATGGGGTGGTGACAACCGTCACTGACCCGGAGATCATGGACGCGAAGGCGCTCGTCGACCGCGCGGGGATCGGCTGTGAGCCCGCGAGCGCGGCAAGCATCGCGGGGCTCCGAAGGCTGTGCAAGGAGGGGGTTATAGGGGCAGAGGAGCGAGTTGTCGCGGTGATCACCGGCCATCTCCTCAAGGACCCGGATGCGAGTTCCCGATACCACGCAAGCGCGGCTGAGCACGCGAACCCCCCCACCGAAGTGGACGCGGACGAGCGTTCGATCCGCGCCGTGGTGAGGGGGCTATGAGGTTTCGTGTGCGGGTGCCGGCGGCGAGTGGCAACCTCGGCTCGGGGTTCGACTCAGCGGGCCTGGCTCTCGATTTGCACAACGAGGCGGTGGCCGACACGGAGACGCAGGGAGTGTTGATCGACGGGCAGGGCGTTGGGCACCTGCCAACGGATGATCGCAACCATTGCGTCCGCGCCATGCGCGAACTTGCCGCGCGCACGGGGCGGGAGCTCCCGCCGGTGGGGCTGCACCTGCACAACCACATCCCGGTCGGGCGCGGCCTGGCGAGCTCCGGCGCGGCGGTGATCGCCGGGCTGATGCTGGCGAACGCGCTGCTCGGCGAGCCGTGCAGCCGCGACGATCTGATCGACATCGGCACCGAACTCGAAGGGCACCCGGACAACGTGGCCGCAGCGATGCTTGGCGGGGCGGTCGTGAGCGTGTGGGATGGTGTGCGGGTCGAGGCGGTGCGGATCGAACCGCCGCCGGAGATGAGCGCGGTGCTGTGGGTTCCGGAGGTGGAGTTGCAGACGAGGCGGGCGCGGGCAGCGCTGCCGGATGTGGTGCCGCTGCACGACGCGGTGTTCAACCTGAGCCATGCCGCCCTCTTCGCCGCCGCGCTCGCCACGGGGCAGTGGGACCGGCTGCGTACTGGAGCGCAGGACCGGCTGCACCAACCGTACCGAGCGCCGCTGGTCGCGGGGCTGTACGAGATCATGGCGGTGGCCCTGGATGCGGGGGCGCTCGCGTCCTGGCTGTCCGGCGCGGGGCCGTGCGTGCTCGCGCTCTGCCTCGGCGACACCGCTCGCGTGGAGGAGGCCGTCCTGGACATGGGCCGGCGCTACGCGGGCAAGGGCGCCATCATGCGGCTGGGCATCGATTTGGACGGTGCGCGGATCATGCGCGATTCCACGGTGGCGACCCCCACGACCTGAGAGCAAAAGCTGGCACTGGCGCGCACAACCAGGGAGTGAGAACTGGCGATGGATGCGGAGCATTTCGAAGCAATCGTGGGGCGAGTGCTCGACGCGCTGCCGGCGCCTCTCGCGACACGCGTCGCGGACATCGCCGTGGTTGTGGAGGAGGAGCCGACCGCACAAGACCGGCGCGTCTATGGCACGGATGGGGTGTTGCTGGGGCGCTACAGTGGCGTGGCACTGCCGCGGCGACGGGTGCGTGGCCGGAGTTCGATTGCTCGAATGCCGGATCTCATTAAGTTGTATCAGGGGCCGATAGAGCGTGCGTGCGATGGAGATGAAACGTGTATCGCCCACTTGATCGAGGAGACGCTGCACAGGGAGATCGGACGGTACTTCGGGATTCCCTATGCGTCCACCTAATGGCGCGCATCCGGTCAGGCGCAGGGCTACGTCCGTGCCCATGTGACGGAGCAGTGATTCTGGCGCCGTATGGGAAGAGGTCAGTGTGCCTGGGCACGTCCTACGCAGAAGCAGTATGAACGGCGTCTATGCCCCTTTGTGCCTTGGCAGCTTAGCAGACTGGCATGCCGCATGCTAGACTGGTTCTCCTATGCATGAACAACCCGCCGACTGGCACGGCGTGCCACCACCAACGCCCGACGCTGACCTCGACATCTCACGCTGGCGAGAGTACGCGGATATCATCACCGACAGCCTCTGGTTGCTCGGCGCGCGTGATCGCTCGGGGCCGCATTCCGCGGAGTATCACGGCAACTTCGTCCCGCAGATACCGAACCAGATCGTCCGCCGCTTCACGACGCGGGGCGAGACGGTGCTCGACCTGTTCAGCGGGATGGGCACGACGCTGATCGAGTGCCGGCGTCTGGGAAGGCACAGTCTCGGGGTCGAGCTGAACCCGGTGGTCGCGACGCGCAGCCGGGAACTTGCTGCCCAGGCAGGAGATTTGCACACGGTTCGGGCGGGGGTGCTGGCCGGTGATTCCTCGTCTGCCGAGGTCGCCCTGGAGGTGCGGGAGACTTTGCTACGGCATGGCGACGGCTACGCCGACTGCGTGCTGCTCCACCCGCCGTATCATGACATCATCCGCTTCAGCCCAGATCCACGTGACCTCTCGAATTGCACGTCCCACCCAGAGTTTCTCGAAGCTTTCCGCCGGGTCGTCCGCAACGCGCGCGATCTGCTGCGACCGGGCCGTCACCTCGCGCTCGTGATCGGCGACCGGTACGCGGGTGGCGAGTGGGTGCCGCTGGGGTTTGAGTGCATGCAGGTGTGCCGCGAGGAGGGCCTGGTGCTGAAGGCGATCAACGTCAAGGACATGCAGGGCAACGAACGCGGCAAGGGGAAGGCGAACAACCTGTGGCGCTACCGCGCGCTCAAGAGCGGGACGTATGTCTTCCGGCATGAGTATGTGATGGTGTTCCACAATGCCGGTTAGGTTGTCGGCAGATTCCAACGGGGAGACCCCGTAGTGTCAGCTTCGGCAGCCCTGTGGTCCCATAGTCCGTCCCCGGATTCACGGCGTCCGCCGCGCTACTGCGCCGACCGCAAGTACTCCTCCAGCAGCCTGTTGAACGCGCCTTGCTGTTCGAGGTTCACCGAGTGGGCGACGCCGGAGCGCAGTTCCAGGTTGGCGTTCGGGATTAGATCCGCGAGCTGCTGGCCGTGTGTGGGCGGGACGAGCAGGTCGTGCTCGCCATGGACGACGAGTGTCGGCGCCGTGATCGCCTGCAGACGGTCGAGGGTGTCGTGCGTATGCGTGGCCTCGACCTGCCGGGCAAAGGCATCGGCTTCCTGCGGATACGGCGCTTCCCCCACGTAGCGGCGCAGCGGGCGCAGGTTTGCCGGGTTCTCGAAGAAGGCGGGGGAGAAGAGCCAGGGCTCGGTACTCCGGTGGAACATCACCGTCCCGAGCCGCTCGTACAGATCGGCCCAGAGCGCGGTGATCGCCCGCATTCGTGCGTCCTCCCGCGCGAAGCCAGACAACAAGGTCAGTGACCGTACGCGTTCTGTCGCGCGCAGCGCGAGTTCCTGTGCGATCGCCGCGCCCATCGAGAGGCCGACCACGTGCGCCGCATCCACCCCCTCGGCGTCGAGGACCGCGAGGGCGTCTGCCGCGAGCGTGGCGATGTCATATGGGCCAGGCGCGCGAGCCGAGCCGCCGGTGTCGCGGTTATCGGGGAGGATGCACTGGAAGCCGCGACTGAAGTGGATCGTCTGCACGGTCCAGGCC
>JACDAU010000108.1 GCA_013695265.1 Chloroflexia bacterium | reverse complement strand
TTGCTCATCCTCCTGTGCTGATTTGATTAAGGGATCCTTGCATTGGCGTTAACTGTTTGTGAGCAGGATGGAGTCTCTAGAACTCCTCGACGTCGCGCTCCTTGCGGGCGCCGAGCGCGCCGCCGATGCTTGCCGCGAGCGCGGGCAGCCCCAGCGCCCCGAACGTGCCCAGCGCGCCGTCGCGAATGTTGTCCGCGATCGCCTCGCGGTTCCTGGTAACCTCCGCAGGGTCAACATTGCCGGCCGCCTGCTGGCCGAAACTGGTAATCTGCCCCGCGAAGTCTCCCGCTGCTCCGAGAAGTGAACCCAAACCGAACGCCGCGAGCGCCACAGCCAGGACGGTACCGAGCGCCCATACCAGGAAGCCATTGAAGATGCCGTTGCCGGTGCCGCGAACCGCCGCTGTGCGGGCCGCCACCCAGCCGCCAAAGAAGAAGGCCAGAAGTCCTATGATTGCTGGGACTATGCCGCTCAGTTTCGCCGCATCGCCGTCATTGCTGCCCGGGTCCACACTCGTCGCCCCGATGGCGAGTGCTAGCACGTTGAGGAGCAGAAACAGGCTTAATGCGGACACAAGCCCCGCCCAGATCGGCCCCCATCGCACTCTGTCGCGCGGCGTGATTACCTGCGTCGTCTGCTGTACCACATCGTCCACATTGGTAGAACCCGTGGTTCCAGAGCGCCGACCTGTCTGCTGAGGGGCCGTCCCTTCCGAGTCTCTCTGTATAGTCATGTGATTTCTCTCTCCGGAGTATTACGAGGCTGCCTATCAGTCTTGTGCCGGGGACAACAATCTAGTCCCCGGCTGTCGTCTACCGTGTTACGACCGGCTCGTCGTATTGTCGAGACCAGATTCACCCTGCACGTTCACATCGCCGACTTCCTCAACGTTGACGCGCTCCTTGCGCACCGTGTCGGTGACTCGCTCCGTGTCCTGCGTCGTGGTCTTGTCGATCTCCAACTCCTCCGCGACGCGTGCCGTCTTGGACACCTCCACCTCTTCCTCGCGCACCGGCACCGAGATCGTCCCCTCCTGGAACGCCTGACTCGTGTCCGAAGCCGCGCGGTCCACCACGTGACTCTCCACGTGCACTTCCTCGCGGGTCACTGGCACTTCCAGCGTCTGCTCCTCCTCGACCACGTCCTTGGAGACACGCACTTCGCCCACGTCGCGCATGTCCTTGGTGGCCTGCAACTCCTCCTCGTGGCGCTGTACCCGGATGTTATCGTCCTCGCTCACATCCGTGGCGCTCCGCTGCACTTCATCGGTCTGCGTCCGCTGCACGGGCTGCTCAACGTAGTCGGTGTCTGTTGTCGTTGACTGGGTCGTCACGGTCGTCGAGTCATTATCCGTGTACGTCGCGGAATCATCCGAAGTGCCGTACCCGGTGTCGCTCGTCGGCGCCTGGTCCCAGCCCATACTGTCCACCTGGTCCTTCGCGATGTTCAGGTAAACGCGATCGTTCTCGATACCGGTGATGGCCGACGTGGGAATGTAGATGTCCTTCGTGAACAGGAAGCCCTTCGTCACAAGCACGTAGTTCGGGCCGAGGTCACTGACATCGCCGATCTTGTCCCCATCACTCCCGTAAACGTCCCATCCGTTCTGTATCTGATTTACATCCATCGTCATGTGTTTGTCTCCCCTTCATTGCTTCTCTACTTGTCTTGTGGACCAACACTACGGAGGTGGTCACAGATGTGCCCATACCCCAACAATCCTCGCGAGATGTAGCGCATTTGCTAAGGCAAGAGACGTGCCAGCCCGATCCTGGTTGCCTAATCGTTTCCGCATATTGCGACAGAAGAGACAGAAACATCAAGATTGATGTGCATTACTATGTACACATACGGTATTAGCGGACGCTTCTTGGTCCGTGCTGTCCATCTATTCCGCGGATGAACCGACCATTTGCTTTCCTCCCGCAGGCTGTGGAGCCGGTTGAATACCACGTCATAACCATGCATTCCCTTGCCTACCTGTGGGATGAAGTAGTATGTATGCTAATCTGAACAGCTTGCCGGAGGGAAACAAGAGGAGAAAGCAATGATCGTGAATAGACTGTCCGAGATAATGGACAGCAGGGGCATGGGCGTGAGTGCCCTGGCTCGCGGTGCGTGCGTGGCGCGAGGCACGGCTCACAAGCTGTATCACGGACGGAGTGAGGGTATTGGGCTGGATGTGCTCGATCGCGTCTGCTCTTTCCTCGGAGTGCAGGTTGGGGATGTATTCGTGTACGTCACCGAAGGCTCGGGCGCGCAGGAGATCAAGGAGGCCCGAAACGAAGAGCATCGGGCCCGCAACCTTCTGCTCGACACATTGGAAGCGCTGCTGGACATCGAGGCAACGGAGCTCAAGGGCGCGTTGGACCGGGCCACCGACCTCGTCACAGAACCGATTGGCGCTGGCATGGTGGACGCGTGCCTGTATGACCCTGCGACCGATACGCTCGTCGCCATCGGCGCGAGCGGCACACCGATGGCGCGCCACCAGGTGGAGATCGGCATGGACCGCCTGCCCATTCTGAACGGCGGACGCACGGTCGAGGTGTATCGAACAGGCGAGCCGTTTCTCACCGGGTGCGCTGAGCGGGATCTACAGGTACTCACTGGCTTCACCGATGGTCTCAGCGTGCGCTCCGTCGCCGTGGTGCCAATGGAGACGGCAGGGGTCAGGCGCGGCGTCCTGCAGGCCATGTCCGCGCAGTCCGACGCGTTCACCAATGACGAGATCGAGTTCTTGCAGGCCGTTGCCCGCTGGATCGGCATGCTGGTGCACCGGGCGGAGTTGGTGGACCGGCTTACCCGCGAAGCAGTGGTGGAGGCGAGGCGGGTGGGGGCTGATGGCATCGTGGCGGCGCTCGCCCACGACCTGGGCAGCCATCTCTCCCCGTTGGGAAGCCGTATTGACGGCATTCGCACCCGCGCCAAGCTGCAGGGCAGAAGGGAGGACGTTGATGACGTCGAGGCGGCCTCCGTGGAGTTGGGGCGACTTCGTGGCCTCCTGGCCGACCTGCTGGAGCTGGGGCGCCTCGGCGCCCAGACCGCCGCGCTGCGCCGTCGGGAGGTGGAGTTGGGCGCGCTTGTTAAAAACGCGGTGGACGCGGCGCCTGCAGGTAATGGTGAGGTGCGGGTCCGCGTTGCCGAGGAAGTAACCGTTCGGGTGGATCCAGGTCGAGTCGGGCGAGCGGTTGCGGAGGTACTTGCCGAAGCTCTGCGCTCCAGCCCAGATCTCATACCTGTCGTGATCGAAGTCGCTTCACTGTCCGCCTACGATGGGCGATGGGCGGAGATAGTGGTGCGCGAAGAGAGCCCGGGCGCTACGGCGACGGAGTCGGCCTCAGGGGAAACGAGCCAGGGATCGGGCGGACTTGGGCTGTTCGTGGCACGTGCGGTTGTCGAAGCCCATGGCGGGACACTCACCGTTGAATCGGCCGCACGAGAGGGAACGAGTTTCCGCCTGCGCCTGCCCATGGAAGGGGAGTAGTTGGCGCGAACCGTCATCCCACACACGAGAGTCACCCGTGTGGCGGTGGTTCAATCAGTGTATGGCGAGCGCACCCCCATTCTCGCGGATTGCGGGCGTTCAGTTGAACACCCCTGAGAAACTGACCAGCACGAGCACAGATGGTTGGTAAAGGGTGACTGCTTGGGGCTATTCGCGCCTCGCGGTCGAGCGGACGTATCCGTCGTAGTTGCGGCGGATCTCCGAAAGGGAGTCGCCGCCGAACTTGTCGAGGAATGCGGTCCACAGGACGATGGCGACCATTGCCTCGCCAACGACGCCAGCGGCGGGCACAACGGAGATGTCGCTGCGCTCGTAGTGGGCCTCGACCTTTTGCCGGGTGGCGAGGTCCGCGGAGTCGAGCGGCTTGAGCAGGGTACTGATGGGCTTGACAGCGGCCTGCACCACGACGGGCTCCCCGTTTGTCATGCCGCCCTCGATACCACCGGCGCGGTTCGTTCGGTGCCCCAGGTCGCCTTCGGCGTCGGCCTCAATGACGTCGTGGACTTGCGATCCGGGGCGTTGTGTGGCCTCCCAACCGGCACCCACGACGACGCCCTTGTGCGCCTGAATGCTCATGATCGCCTGGGCGAGCAGGCCGTCGAGCTTGCGGTCCCACTGCACATACGAGCCGAGGCCGACGGGCAGACCCTCCGCGACAACCTCGTACACCCCGCCGAGGGTGTCTCCGGCGGCGCGTGCGGCGTCAATCGCGGCGACCATCTCCTCAGTGTGCGAGGGCGCGCGGACAACTGAGCCCTCGACGGCGTCCCAGTCATACGGTGGCTGCGCGTCCGACTCTATCGCCCCGATGCGCCGCACAAAGCTGTGCAGTTCGATATCGAACAATGACAGGCACTGACGAGCGACCGCGCCGACGGCGACGCGGGAAGTGGTCTCGCGGGCGCTGGCGCGCTCAAGCACATTGCGGACGTCATCGTGTGCGTACTTCAACGCGCCCGCCATGTCGGCATGGCCGGGGCGGAGGCGGGTCACCTTCTCCGGCTCGGTGTCGAACTTCTGCGGACCCATCTTGCCCTGCCAGTTTTCCCAGTCGCGGTTCTGCACCAGCATGGCGATCGGGCTGCCGAGCGTTTGGGCGTTGCGCACACCCGACAGAATGTGAATCGTGTCGCGTTCAATCTTCTGGCGGTCGCCGCGGCCGTGGCCGCCCTGCCTGCGCCGCAGGTGGGTGTTGATCTGGTTCATGTCGATGGGGAAACCAGCCGGCATCCCTTCCATCATCATCACGAGCGCCTCACCATGCGACTCGCCGGCGGTAAACCATGTGAACTGACTCAACTGCATCCTCCCGATACTTGCGGTGTGCTACGCGAGTGCTGCTCTGGCCGCGCGCACCATGATCTCTATCGGGGCGTCCTGCCCCGTCCACTGGCGGAACGACTCGGCGCCCTGATACACCAGCATATCAAGCCCGCTCACGGTTTGGGCGCCGGTCGTATGGGCGAGGCGAAGGAGCGGCGTGTTTATCGGATTGTATACAGCGTCGAAAACCGTGAGGTCGGGGTGCAGTGCGTTCGCGGGTACGGGACTCTTGCACTCCGCGCTACCATCACGCATCCCGACGGGTGTGGTGTTGACGAGGAGGTCGGCTGCCCGCACCAGCGCCACCATTTCCGATGGATCCCAGGTGGACCAGTGCAGGGCCGGGTCACGAGATGGAGCCAAGGCGTCGTTCCCCTTCAGGTGCGCGAGCAGGGGCAGCAGGGAAGTCACCATGTCCGCCGCGCGCGCGCCTGACCGCCCGATGATGTGGATTGAGTCCGCCTCGGCCTCGAGCAGGGCCGCGACAATCGCACGGGCGCTGCCGCCGACACCTAGCACGACTGCTCGCGTGCCCTTGCACGCAAAGCCACTCTCCCGCACCGCGCGGAGGAAGCCCACGTGGTCGGTAGTGCGGCCATCAAGCCCGCCACCGAGCCTCCTGATGACGGTGTTCACCGAGCCGATCTCCCGCGACCACCGTTCGACTCCATCCAGCAAGGGGATGATCGCCTGTTTGTGCGGGATCGTGACGTTGAAACCCAGCCACTCCTCGCCGCGCGCTCGCTCGATGAACGCGGGCAGTGCCTCGGGGGACACCTCGTATCGCTCGTAGCGGGCATGGATTGCGAGGTGGTCGAGCGCGGCCTGCTGGAAGGCGGGGGAGATGCTGTGCCGGACGGGGTAGCCGATGACACCGAGACGCTTCGGGATATCGTGCGTCATGTGGGCCGCCGGAGTGCGGGGACGCGGTGCGGCTGGTCCCCGCGAGTCCCCTTCATCCTCGCCCCCCGTACATGCCTCGCCTGCGGGCAGCGGCCTGGGCGAGCAGCCGCTGGATGCCCGACTTGTCTCCGGTACGGGCGGCGTCGAGGAGGGTAGTGAGGTGGCCGCTGAAGAGGGTGGCGGCCTCGTGGAGGGCCGCGCTGTTCGTGAGCGCGAGGTCCGCGCCCATCTCCGGCTCTCCCGCCGCGACGCGGGTGGTGTCGCGGAAGCCGGAGGAGGCGAGCCGCCACACCAGCTCGGAGCGGGAATCCTCGGCAGTGAGCACGAGCGCGGCGGCGGCGAGGAGTGGAAGGTGGCTGATCGCGGCAACCGCGTCGTCGTGCTCCCGCGGCTCGACCCATAACGGAGCAGCGCCTCAGAGCGTGGCGAGCGTCTCGCACACCGCCTCTGATTCGTCATCCGAGCGGCTGGTTTGCGTGAGCACCCAGGTCGCGCCCTCGAACAGGTGTGCATCGGCGGCGTCGATACCCGCGAGCTCTCTGCCCGCCATCGGGTGGCCGCCGACCGCCGCGACGCCGGGCGACAGGGCGTCCATCGCGGCGACGACCTCCTGCTTGCTACTGCACGCGTCGGTGAGAATCGTGCCCGGCCTGGCAAGCGCCCCGGCCTCGGTGAGGAGGCGGATGGAGGTCCGGGTCGGGGCGGCGACGAGGATCAGCCCGGCCTGTGGGACCTCCCGCGCCAACTCCAGCGAGCCGCCCTGTATTGCGC
>JACDAU010000071.1 GCA_013695265.1 Chloroflexia bacterium | reverse complement strand
GATCGCCCCCGGACCGATGCCGACCTTGATGGCATCCGCCCCTGCCCGTAACAAGTCCTCCGCGCCAGCCGCCGTGCCCACGTTTCCCGCGATGATGTTCACGTCGTAGCGCGACCGTATCTCGTGTACGGTCCGGAGCACAGCGCTGGAATGCCCGTGTGCGGTGTCCACCACAATGACGTCGGCACCCGCCTCGATGAGCGCCTCCGCCCGCTCGATGCCAGGGACGCCGACCCCAACCGCCGCGCCCACGCGCAGCCGACCTGCGCCATCCTTTGTGGCGTGGGGAAACTGCACCTTCTTCTGGATGTCTTTGACGGTGATCAGCCCCTTCAGGCAGCCGTGCGCGTCCACGACGGGCAGCTTCTCGATCTTGTGCCTGCCCAGGATATCCTGCGCCTGCTCCAGCGTCGTGCCGAGGGGGGCAGTAATAAGATGCTCGGCGGTCATCACGGCACTGATCGGGATCGCGGTCTCCACCTGGAACCGGATGTCCCGGTTCGTGATGATCCCGACCAGCGTTCCCGTCTCATTCGTAATCGGCACGCCGCTGATGTGGTACCGCTCCATAACGGCGATTGCTTCGGAGAGCGGCTCCTCGGGTGAGAGGGTGACCGGCTCGACGATCATCCCCGACTCGGAGCGCTTCACCTTGTCCACCTCGCCCACCTGGTCCTCGATGGACAGGTTTCGGTGGATGACGCCGATGCCACCCTCCCGCGCCATAGCGATCGCGAGCCGGGCCTCCGTCACGGTGTCCATCGCAGCCGACACGAGCGGCATGTTGAGGCGGATGCGGGGCGTCAGATACGTGGCGGTGGACACATCAGACGGCAGCACATCGCTGCGCGCGGGCACGAGAAGCACGTCATCGAAGGTATACCCCTCCATCGCAAACTTGTCTTCGAACACCGTGCACCTCCTAAAGTTTCCGCATTTTACAGTCATGCGCGGATGCTTTGCAACCAGACACACTGGATTGTTAGAGTGAGGTGGAAAAACTCGGCGCGAGCCTCCGAGTGTGTGTGTCCATCGGAGAGACGTTTGCACCTCAGAGCCTGTATGAAACCAGAGCAATGCAGTTCGCAAGCGTGCTTGTACTCCGGCGCAGGCCGACGCGGCAGCACTGACGACAGGCGATGCAGAGGGTAGGAAAGGAGACGGAGTGTGAGCAAGCGGATGATAGCGCTTCTGTGGGCAACGTCGCTGGCGGCGTGGGCGGATGTTGCGTACATGCTTTTTGCGCTCAACATTGGCGCGCTCGCAGAGCCTCTACACCCGCTACGGCTGGTGTACTACACGCTCGTCGTCGCGGCACCGGCGCTCACGTTCTTCCCGGTCGCGCGGCTCATCGGGCTCCGCACATTTGGCTGGGAGGCCACGGGATGTTGGGCCGGGCTGGTGCTGATGTTGACGTTCGTGTCGCCCGATGTTGCGGGGCTGCCGGGGTACCTTGCGTTTACCGCCCTTCTGTTCGGGGTGGTCGCCTCGATATGCCTGCCGGTTGGCTATGCGATCGGCTTCAAGCTCTTGACGCTACGGGTCCACCGGCGCGATACTGGCAGGGCGCGCAGAGAAGCGTACCTCGCGGCGCTGTTCGTTGTGCTCAGCGCGGCGATGAACATGGGCGGCTTTCTGAACGCCTTGAACGCCATGCTCCTCGCGCTCATCCTCGCGCTGATTGAGAGCTTCGCGCTCGCACGCAAGCCCGGTGAGCAAGCGCTGTAACGGCGGCGATACGACGAAAGACCGAGTTCCACGAAGATGACGAGGTGGCGAGCGGCATGGAGCGGATCAGCGTCATCGGTCTAGGGCCAGCCGGGGCTTCGATTGGGCTCGCGCTCAAGCAGTGGATCACCGCGCCGGAAGCGTCCGGCAGGAGCCGACGGGAGATTGAGGTCATCGGTTTCGACTTTGACACTGGTGTCCAAAAGGCTGCGATGCGCTTGAAGGCGGTGGACAGTACACCGTGGAACCTCCGCCAGGCGGTCCGCGACGCCTCCCTCGTGGTGCTAACGGTTTCGGCCACAGAAGAGCGACGAGCGCTCGGAGAACTCGCGCCGCTGCTCGCAAACGGCGCGGTCGTGACCGACACCGCCGCGCACAAGCAGCACAGCCTGGCGCTCGCGTCGGAAATACTTCCCCCACACGTCAGCTTCGTCGCTGGGCATCCCGTACTGCCGCTCGACCATACACGCGAGCCGTCTGTTGACCTGTTCGCGGGGGTCACGTACAGCCTGTTTCCGCACCCACGCGCCGAACAGAGCGCCACCGAACTGGTTGTCGGCTTCGTGCATGCAATTGGGGCAAGGCCGTACTTCCCGGACCCGGCGGAGCACGACGCGCAGGTGGCTGCGACGACGATGCTGCCCGCTCTCGCAGCCGTGGCGCTTATGCACACTGCGAGCGGTGGCGCGGGGTGGCGCGACCTCAGTGGGATGGCCACCAGCGACCTCGCGGAACTGACCCGGTTGGCCTCGACGCCACCCGAGGAACTGGCGGGAATGGTTGCGTTCTCGCCGGAGGAGGCAGTACGCTGGCTCGACACTCTAATCGGACGGCTCGGAGAATTGCGTGACCTCGCCCGGCGTGACGACCCTGAGGCAGCCGAGCGCCTGCTTCGGTTCGTCTCGGATGCGCACATCGCACGGGAACGCTGGCTCCGCCCTGCGGCGCCACAGGAGGACACTTCCCGACCAAGCACCGACACCCATTTGAACCGTCTGTTCCTCGGGGGACTGCGCCGCAGGCGAGACTAATACCAAGTGCGGCTGAATGGTAGTGCTTCTATCATTCCGACCGTGCGAGGAATCCGTGGTCGGGTTTACGGGTCCCTCACGGAGTTTGGGATGACTGGCAGTAGTGTTCCAGCGCATTGTGTGTAACCCGGTGGCCCGGTGCATCAAGTGGCCGATATCACGGCAACAGGCGCCACTCCTGGGGCAGGGCGTAGCGGTAAAGTCTGCGGGTCGGCATCCCGTTCTCCCGAATACGGCCCTGGTCCTGCCGCTCGACGCTCGCGTACGCGTTCTGCACCTGGATGATCCGCCGCGCTGGAAGGTTGAAAATGACCAGACCCGCGCCGACGGGCTCCGTGCTCGCCCCCTCGGTTATGGTATTCAGCACGCGAAACGGTGGGGTCTTCTCCGGTGCCGCCGTCTCCAGAGTTCCCCGAATCGCGCCATTGCTCTCGGCGGTGTTATGCTCATCGAATACCGCGAGGCCGTTGAGCAAGTACTCTGACAACTGCGCGTCATACGCTCGGGTATACTCCAGTAGTTCGGCAAGTGTCGTTGGGTTTTTCGCGCACGCCGCAGTCAGGACCTTGAGCCCGTGGCATGGCCCGACAAAGCTAATTGCTCCCGCAGGATCTAACACCTTGAAGCGCATCACGTCCATAACAAACACGATAGCAGAGCAATTACTGAGTTTCCAGTCAGAACACAGGGAGTTCAGACCAGGGCCGCCTGGGGGGTAGCGACTCGGTGATACCCCCAGGTGCGAGAACGATGCCTTCGTTAGAGGGGAGACGCGACCGAATTGGAGCATATCGAGGCAAGCGTACGAAGCGCGAACGGCCGGCTGGAGAAGCTGGAGTCGGACATCGTCCGCCTCAGCCAGGAGCTCACGCGTGTCCGCGACAACCGGCAAGCAGATCAGGAGCGGCTCCGGCACGATCTCGCCGTCGCCATCGAGGCAGTGTCGAACCGGACCGGGGAGATCGACGAACTGCGCGCGCAGGCCGCGTCGCTCGCGGGCGCGATACGCGGCATGCAGGCCACCGAACACGCGCTCGACCAACGACAGGAGGAAACCGCCCGCCGGATCGAAAGCATCCGGGCGCGCATCGAGTCGTTCGAGGGCCGGGTGAACGAGAACGGTCGCGCGGCGGAAGAGGTGATGACAGACCTTGCCACGCTGCGAACCGAGCTGGGGCGCACGGTCGAGGCGCTGCATACCGTCCGTGAGAACCACGCGGAGCAGGCCGGAGCCACACACGCCGCCCTCGACTCCCTCCGGGAGGCGGCCGTTGAGCCCGGACACCGGCTTGCCCGCCTGGAAGATGCACGCCGGTCGGAGGAAGTGGTGTTCGAGCGGATCCACGTCACGCTGGGCAGCCTCGCGGCTGTGGACCAGAGCGCACAGGCAGGGCTGGAGAAAATATCCAGACTGGTCTCGGAGAACGAGGCAGGGCTGCGGGAGGAGATCGTGCGGGTGCGCGGCGAGCTCGAAAGCGCCGTCCGCACCCTGCGACAGATTGCCGATGAGCGAATGGTGCGGCAACAGGCCGAGATAACGAGCGCCGTAGATTCGGCGAAGCGCGCGCACGATGCGGCCAGCCGGTTCTCGGAGACCTCGAACCGCCTCCGTAGCCAGATGGAGGGCGCGCTACACCTGCTTCAGACCGGCGAAAGGCAGCGCCTGGAACGCGCCCGCGACAACGCCGTGCGGGAGTTGCGCGCCTACGACGAGCGCGGTACGGTTGACGACTCGATGGCACAAGCACCGGAACCGCGGCCAACCCAGTTATCGCGCGACGGCGCCTGATCCGCCTGGG
>JACDAU010000048.1 GCA_013695265.1 Chloroflexia bacterium | reverse complement strand
GTACCCGGGGTGCCTTGCCCCGCCGGAACCCGGGAATAACGACCCGGTTCGCGAGCCGCTTATATGCGCGCTCAGTCTCCCGATTGATTTGCTCTGCCTCGACCTCGATCTCGAGCCGAGCCATACTCTCGGGCAGCTTCTCACTCTGGACTTTCAAATTCTTACTCCCCGTGCGACTTCGGCAAAATTATAGCATGGGGCTCAACTGCTGTGTAGAATTCGCCCGCTGTGGACGGCTGCGATCTATCGAGCTGCAAAGCAGTGCGACGCTCTGGCAGGCAAACAGTTGCGGCAATGAGGCAGACAGGTCCGGGAGAAGACCATCGGTGTCGTGATGAGTAATGGACGCTGTAAGTTTGCTTGGCCGCCCCACGAAATGCGAGTTCCAGGTGCCTTTCCGACCAGACGATCTTGTCCTCATCGCGGATCGTGCCTTCAGTGACAGACTAAGCAGTTGTTATGACCTTCGCATCGGCAAGGAAAACCGCAAGATCGAACCACCCTCCGGTCTGTTTACGGCCCCTATCCACCCGCCGTGTGCTTCGATAATACTGCGGGCAATGGCGAGCCCAAGACCCACGCCGCCTTCTTTGCGCGTGCGCGACTTGTCCACCCGGTAAAAGCGCTCGAAAATGAATGGCAGATCCGGTTCGGGAATGCCCGGACCCCGATCCACCACTTCAACCGTGAGCGTGCTGGACTGTACTTGTGAACCGAGTGTAATACCTCCTCTAGTTGGACCGTGTTTTGCCGCGTTGTCGACGAGTATAAGCACCACCTGCTCGATTCTGGATCGATCAAAATCCGCCGATCCCTTGGCGGACAAGTCAAGGTCCAGCGATGCCCCCCGGTCATGCGCTAGCGTCCTGGCACGCTCTACCAGTTGCGCAAAAAAACTTTCCAGCCCCACCGCTTCGATCTGAAGTGGGAGCGAGCTGGAATCAGACCGGGCTAACATGAGCATATCTTCAACCAGATGAGTCATCCGCTCGGATTCGCGGACGATTTCCCCGAGCAGTTCTGACTGAACGCTTACGGGGTCGATCTCCAGTGCAACCTCCGCGTTGGCCCGCAACACGGTGAGAGGCGTCCGCAACTCGTGCGATGCGTCTGCGACGAAGGCGTTCTTCGCCCGCAAGGCGTCGGAAAGCTGCTGGGCCGTCTGTTGCTGCTGACGAACCCGGCTCATGGTCGAGTACGCCAGCCCCATTCCCAGCAGAACCGATCCACCCAGGACCGAGAGCAGCGTAAACCTCGCCGTGTCGGCCGCCTGATCTACGGTGCGGAGCGATGCAGCCGCGCGTTGTTCGCCGAAGTGATCTATGTCCCGTGCGGCAAGTTCCAATTCGGAGAGCACGGCAAGCCCTTCGTCGCTGGCCGCAGTGAAGGCATTCGGATTCGTGTCATAGGCGTCGATCGCTGGTCGGAACTCCGAGTAGTATTCATCTGCCAGCCCATGCAGTCGGTCCATTCGGACGACCTCAGGATAGGCTGACTCTACTCTCGCCAGACGGCTTATCTGCTCCCTGAGTCGAAGGTACGCGCCCTCAAAATCAGCTCTGCCGCGACGTGATGGTCCGGAAAACAGGATGTTGCGGTGGTAGTGGCGCACATCAAGCACAGCCACCCTGAGATCGTCTCCACGATCCTCGAGCTCAATGTCGTACTCCAGCGCCCGGTCTGTGACTTGCTTGACCCTCTCGTTGATGACCAGACCGAGCATTCCCGCCACGACGATCGCGATCAACAAGCCGCCGACGGAGACATTAGCGATCCGCCACGGCTCGATGCGCAGTTGCCGTAGCCAACTCATGTCAACAATCTCTTGTACTGTCCGGTCATAAACCCGCCTTCCGCGAGCGTCCGTTCTAGCATATACTCTCGTCTGTGAGGATTCTGCTGATTGAAGACGACCCCGCGATTGTCCGCGTGCTTGAGCGCGGCTTGCGCGCCCACGGCTACCAGGTCGTAAGCGCCGAGAACGGCGAGGACGGCGCACTGCTCGCGTCGGACGAAGATGTCGAACTCGTCCTGCTGGACATTTCGCTACCAGGGCGCGATGGCCATCAGGTGCTCGCATCCATCCGCGCCCGGCACCCCGGTCTCCCGATCCTGATGCTCACGGCTCGTGACGACCTGGAGAGCAAGGTCAGAGCCCTCCGCTCCGGCGCCGACGACTACCTGACCAAACCATTTGCCTTTGAGGAACTGCGCGCCCGCATTCACGCACTCACGCGCCGGGTCGATCAGTCCAGATCTTCCCAGATTCAGGCTGGCAACTTGCGCATCGATCTCGTCGCCCGGCGCGCGTGGAGGGGCGATCAATTGCTGGAGCTCTCGGGGCGAGAGTTCTCGCTCCTCGAATACTTCCTGCGCCATTCTGGGCAACTCCTCTCGCGTCAACAGATCCTCGCTGCGGTCTGGGACTACAGTTTCGATCCGGAATCTAACGTGGTAGATGTATATGTGCGGTACCTCCGCATGAAGACGGACGCGCCCGGTTTGCCGTCACTCATCACAACGGTGCGCGGTGCGGGCTATCGATTCGATCCGCCAACCGAAACCTAGTCAACATCGTCTCCCTCGCCTTCACCGCCGTCGCCGCCGCCGGCACCGTCGCTCTCCCGGTCATCGGACTCATCATCACCGATTGCGTCGTCCGCATCTTCATCACTGTTTGGCACCGGAGGTTTTGGGGTCGGTGTAGGCGCTGGCTGCACTTTCAAAGTGGGCGTGGGTGTGGCGGTTGACGCCGGCTTGGGTTTCACCGGAGGTGCAGGCGCGGCCGTTGGTCTTGGTTTCGGTCTAGCTGTAGCTTGGGGTCTCTTCGTGGGTTCGGGAGTTGCGGTCGCCTTCCGCTTGGGTTTCGCCGGAGGTGCAGGCGAGGCGGTTGGTCTGGGTTTTAATCCGGCAGTAGCTTGTGGTTTCTTTGTGGGTTCGGGGGTTGCGCTCGCTTTCGGCTTCGCTCTCACCGTCGGCACAACCACTGACCTCCGCCGTGGGGTTGCGAAGACTTGTTCAGTGTGCGGCTCACTGAGCTCAATCTCGACCTCGACGAGCTCTCCGCGGGACTCGATTTCAATTACCGCTTCCCTTTCGGCCTCTACCAGGAAGAAGGTCCACTCCCCTTGCGAGAATCCCAGATCCGCCACCAACCAGCGATGTACGCGGAAGATCTCACGATAGAAGTCGTGAACCGGCTCCAGATCCGCAGTGACAACGTACTCCACCTCAGTCTTTAGTAGCCGTTGGTCGACGGAACGCCGGTATTCCACCCGAACCGATCCTGGGTACCGGGGGATGGTCTCGATATCGGAACCGGGCACATCGCTCCTGCTCGTGAAGCTGATTGTCGTGGGCAGTGGCACCGAGGTTCTGCCCGAGTTGCCGACAGTGGACACATCGGGGTCGGCGAGCAACCTGCCGAGCGTCAGACCACCAAGGCCTACTGTCAATAGCATGGCGGCCAGAGCGAGTTTGGAGGTCGTCAAAAGATCCTCGAAGGATGCAGGCGATTCTCTCGCGAGTCACGCACGAAGCAGATTGCAGGGAACTAGATGCCTATCTGGAGCGGTACAGTCACCTGGCACTGTCGCGATCTACAGTATCCTGCCAGCACTCCACACTTCTCGTCGTTGGTGAGGCTTTACCCGGCTTGGGTGCAGTGAGCCGAATAACCCATGAACACCAAAGTCGCCACGAACGTGTGGTGCATTCTACACCAAGCACCGACGGTCTGGGCTAGCGCGTGTCTGCAGTTTCTCAGAGTTCGGCGTCTGAACGGGCGCCCATCCACCTGAGATTCACGGATGGGCACCCGTGAGTTCGGCGAAGCAGGCTATAGCCTGCTACACTGGTCCTCTTTGTTGCCGTAGACTATGTTGCCCCCGCCAGTCGGCCGAGGGTAATTCGCCTTGCACTGCAAGTTCCCGTCGACGGTGTTGCGATAGACGTACACCCCGCCGGTGTTCTGGAACGCTTGCAGGTTCCCACCGATACGGTTATAGGAAGCCCGCAGGTAGCTGGTGTTGTCATCGAACAGTACGTCGCCATTGATACGTGACGATGTAATCATAGCGGCCTTACCCTGAACGATCTGTATGCTGCCGCCAATCACCGAGCTGTTCTGCACATTAACCCTGGCCGCGTTCTCGGCCTGAACGTTGCCAACAACTCGAATGCCGTATGCCTTGAGAGTCGCCCCCCGCTCCACCTTCACGGTGCCCTTCACACGAGTGGCGTTCAGTGTACACGTGGCTCCACTTGGCACTCGAAGGTTGTCCACCGTGATCGTCCCAAGGGTGCCACGGCACACCCTCTCGTCCGCCAGAGCCACGGACATGCCCCCATGGACACTGACCAGCGCCAGAACCCCCATCATACATACAGTTGCCAGCCTTCTCATCGTCATCATCGTCTGCCCATCCTTCACCTTCCGTCTTTCATATGCGAGTTACGCATGATCTCAGTATGGGGGCGCAACACTAGACGGAGATTAGCGGCACATTAGAATAACTCTCATCTGGCCTACCTTCGGATGCAGCAGGCCGTAGATCGCGTGTTTCGCGTTGTTGATCGAAGGGAGCAATCTAGGCAGAGGTTGCTTGTACCGCGTTCGGGAAAAACAGCAATCTACTGCGAGCACCTGCACCCCGTCACGGGAGCTTTGCCACGCCGTGGTCGACATTCGCCCAAGCGTATCGAAGTACAGGCGCTGGAAGGCACAGCAGGAGAACGCGAAATCCTCAGCGAATTGTTATGGGTGCGGCGCGAGACATCTACGCGTGGTGTCACTCGCTCTACGCCTGGTGGGTGAATCGCTGGAAGCGGGCACGGAGCAGCCTTCGCAGACGGATAGTGAAGATCAGCAGGCGAAAACGGAGACTCGGGCTGAGTACGGTTGAACCGCACGTGACGCACTCATACCACCGGCCAAGCTCGTTTCGCCGCCACCACTCGCTCAGCTCGTGCTTCGGGTCACTACCGCAAACAGGCATAGATACTTCCTCCTACGTTGACTACGTGGCGTATCGTCGCATGTCCGGCGTAAATGGCACGTGAAGAGACGGGGGCCAGCCCTCAAGATGGCGTAAAACCGCGCAGTTCCGCGACCCTTTCCCGCCCGGTCAGGTCCCGGTGCCGCAGAACTTGCCAGTCAGACATGTGTCTTGCCACGGCGCGGTCAAGCGCGTCGAACAGGCGCGGATCCAGCTCCAGCAGACACACACCGTCCGGCCGCAGTTTCGCTGGCAGTTGCTCGAGGAGGCTGCGGATGGAACCCATTCCATCCGGCCCTCCGTCGAGCGCGCAGTGTGGCTCCCATGCCCGCACATCCGCGTCGAGTCTCCGGATCTCACCTGTAGGCACGTACGGCAGGTTCGCCATCACGAGACCGACCTGACTATCTACCGGTTCCAGCAACGAGCCGTGCAGCAGGCGGACCCGCCCCGCTGCGCGGAATGCCGCGATGTTCTGGCCAGCAATCCCAAGGGCATCAGCGGAGGTGTCCGTCGCGTACACTTTCCAACCCGGACGCTCAAGCGCAAAGCTGATTGCGATGCAACCACTGCCAGTGCCGACGTCTACCGCCATTCCATCAGAACCCGTAATCTCAAGGGCACGCTCGAGGAGGATCTCCGTTTCCGGCCGCGGAATCAGGACGGCGGGGGTCACGCGGAACGCCCGTCCGTAGAACTCTTTATCGCCGACGAGGTACGCCACCGGCTCCCGGCGGACGCGTCGATACACGAACTCCCGATACTCCCGCTGCATCAGCGCTGATACCTGCTCATCAAAGGTTGCTAGCAGGACAGTGCGGCTCCGCTCCAGGACGTGCGCCAGGAGAACCTCCGCGTCAAGTACCGGGCTCTGGACCTGCGCGTCACGCAGATCCTGGATCCCCTGGCGAAGTAATTCACGTACAGTCATATCCCAGGCCTGTGCCATCCTTCACAAACTTGATTTTTCCCTGAGTTAGTGTATAGTTTTGAGACCGTCGAGGCGGGCCGCAGGCCCGCAGAATGTGGAGCGAGATTCGAGCGGATGCAATCAGTTCGGATATCGTACCAGGTGACCGCGTACCGCTGGAAAGGAAACCTCCATATGGGCAAGCTTCGCATACTCTCCAAGCTCGGAGACACGACAGTGCAATGGGATACCACGAGGGGTGCAGAGGAGGCGGTCCGCGAAGCTGAACGTATATTCAGGCAGGAAATCGCGGCCGGCAGCACCGCGTTCCGCGTCTCTGCAGCGGCACCCGGCGAGCGGATCGTTAGCTTCGACCCGCATGCCGAGCAGATTGTGATCGTGCCGCGCGTGGCAGGAGGCTGACCAGTGGGGGAACTGCTCCCCATCCTGGCACAGATGCTGTTCGGGCTCCTCGTCGTCGCTGGCCTGTCCTGGTCGCTCGCGCATCCTTCGCATCGGCACAACGTTCAGCCGCATCAGGCCCATTCGGAGTGGCTGGCCGCGAAGGCGCGTGCAGAGCATCTGCTCATGGAGATGCTTTCGCCCGAGGACTACCAGCATCTCGCGAGGCGTGGCTACATCGAGGTGCGGAGTCCAAATGTCCCCGAGCGCTGCTATCGGGTTCCAAAGTATCGCGGGCGTATCCACGTGTATGAGGCGGGGCGGCCGGTCATGAGTCTCTGCGTCCAGCCTGAGCACCACATCCCCGATGCGGATGTGGTGCTCATCCACAAGCTGATGATCGAGGGTAACGAGCAGGAATACTTGCGAATCGCAAATCGCTTTGACGTGACGCCGTTCCGACAGTATCTATAGCTCAGCCAACGACGAGCCAGCGCAAGTACTCACCGGATCCTCCACGCTTCGGCGCACTGTGATCGAAGGACAAGCACTATGGCCAGTTCCGCATCCTGACTGTGAGGAGCAGTGAGGCCGCCTGATAGATTTGCATCAGGTTCCCGCAAGTGTCATCGAATACGGCCCGGACCATTGTCTCCATCGCGGTGGGAGGCATGGTGAATACCACAGTCAGCCGCTCGTACTCGCAGGGAAGATCCTCAACGGCGAACGCAGTTGCGGCGATGCCATCCATAAAGAGCGCCTCCTGGAACATCCTGGCGGCCGGGTGGGAGTTCGACTCCAGCAGCAACGCGACATCGTCCAGACCTTCGGGCGGCATACGCGTTAACCGCCGGACTCGCCAAGCTACATGTCCATCTTCGCGACAAAACCGAGAACCTTGGTGTAGAACCGAGGCGCCTTGTCCTAGTCGTCTACCAACACACTGCCAAGCTGAATCTTCGCCGCATCGACCTCCTTCGAGGCCACGCTGGGTGCAGCAGATGGCACTTGGTTCGGCTAGCAACAGCAGCACCCTCCTCGGGCCGTCCAAGCCGTTTCCGGAGCGACCGCGTCGCGTCCCGGTTACGGGTCTGCTATTCGTGAGACCGGCGGAGAGGGCGGGATTCGAACCCGCGAGACGGTATAACCGCCTACGCGATTTCCAGTCGCGCGCACTAGGCCAAACTATGCGACCTCTCCACAGTAGAGCAGTGGGCACCATACGGGCAGCTTCGAGGCGGTTTCTTAAGCTCCCATTCTCGGCTCGTTACTTGAGCCGGCGGAGGGGGTGGGATTCGAACCCACGAGGCTTTTGACACCTGGCCGCTTTCGAGACGGCTGCACTAGACCGGGCTATGCGACCCCTCCACGTCCCCAGCACGGGGGCGTCACTCCGCCGGACAGTATATCAAACGGCACGCCACGCATTCCAGCGGTTTGCCGCGCGCGATTGACAGCAAGCAGCCATGAACGTTATCCTGCCTCACGCAGCAGACCCAGCCAATCGGCAACCTCAGCGGAAGGCGCAGAGCACCCGCGATGAGCAACCTGAGTCAGTTTTTCGGCCCGAATGCCGGTTACGTTCTGGAGCTGTACGAACGCTACCAGCGTGATCACGCATCCGTCGACGCAAGCACAAGGGCGCTCTTTGAGAAGGCAACGCCCGAAGACCTGCCTGAGGTGACGCATGCGCCGTCAGCGACGGTCCGCGTTGAAACCGTTGTCGGAGCCGCGCGCCTTGGGCGCCTCACGCGGGAGTATGGCCATCTTGCAGCGCGCATCGATCCACTCGGCTCGGACCCTCCCGGCGACCCGGAACTGGAGTTCGCGACGCACGGCCTGACCGAGGAAGATCTGCGCGGGCTGCCACCCAGCGTCGTTGGAGGTCCGCTCGTGGGGCGTACCAGCGATGCCTTGGAGGCGATCCGCGCACTTCAGGCGCTCTACTGTGGTTCGATTGGCTACGATTTCGACCAGATTCAAAAACCGGAGGAGCGCGTCTGGCTGCGTGACGCAGTCGAAACACAGCAGTTCACCAAGCCGCTCGGGTCCGGCGAGGACCGCGAGCTGCTGTATCGGCTGACGATGGTCGAAACTTTCGAGCGCTTTCTGCACCGCAGCTTTCCCACGCAAAAGTGGTTTTCTATCGAGGGTCTCGATCTGCTCGTGCCGATGATGTACGAGGTGATCCTGAACGCAGCGGATGCTGGCACACGGGAGGTTGTCATCGGCATCGCTCACCGCGGACGGCTCAACGTACTCGCTCACATCCTCGGCCTCTCGTACGAGGCTGTTCTTGGTGGCTTTCTGCATGATGCGGAACGGCGCAATGGCACGGCAGCATCCGATGCACAGACGGACGGATGGACGGGCGATGTCACGTACCACCTCGGGGCGACACGCAGGCTCGCGCACTCGGGCGGCACCACTGTGATGCCAATCACGCTCGTCTCGAATCCAAGCCACCTCGAGTTCGTTGATCCCGTGGTTGAGGGACGTGCCCGCGCTGCCCAGGAGACGCGCTCGAACCCGGGTCCGCCAGGCCAGGACGAGCGCGCCTCGCTCCCTCTGCTCATCCACGGCGACGCGGCCTTTCCTGGTCAGGGCATCGTTGCCGAGACGCTGAACCTCTCGCGCCTCTCGGGCTACCGCACCGGCGGCACGATTCACATCATCGCGAACAACCAGCTCGGCTTCACGACCGACGAAGCCGATGCGCGCTCCACGCTCTATGCAAGCGACCTGGCGAAGGGCTTCGAGATACCCATCGTGCACGTCAACGCCGACGACGCTGAGGCATGTATCGCCGCGTCCTGCCTCGCTCACGCGTACCGCGAGCGCTTTCAGAAGGACTTTCTGATCGACCTCGTTGGCTATCGCCGTTACGGACACAATGAGAGCGACGAGCCGGCATACACTCAGCCGCTAATGTACGAGCGCATCGCCCAACACCCAAGCGCGCGCGAACGGTGGGCCAAGACCCTCATCGAGCGAGGCACCTTGAACAGCGATGAGGCGGCGGCGATGGTCGAACAGGTGCAGGAGCGGTTGCGTGCTGCCTATCAGCAGGCGATCCCTGCGGATGAAGGGCCGAGCCCATCCCAAAGCCCGGACTTCAATGACGAGACCATCGAGGCGCTGGTACCCCCCACGACGCTCCGTGAGCTGAACGAGACACTGTTGGCCCGCCCGGAAGGGTTCAACGTAAACCCGAAGCTCGACCGCGCCCTGCAGCGGAGGCGCCCCGCGATTGAGAAGGGCACCATCGACTGGGGCCACGCGGAGTCCCTCGCCTTTGCGAGCATTCTCGCGGACGGCGTGCCCATCCGTTTCACCGGTCAGGACACGGAGCGCGGCACTTTCAGTCAGCGGCACCTCGCGTTGCACGATGCGAAGTCCGGCGAGCGTTACTGCCCCTTGCAGGCGCTGCCGCAGGCGGACGCCTCGTTCGCAGTTCACAACAGCCCGCTCTCAGAGAACGCCGCGCTCGGCTTCGAGTATGGATACAGTTCCCACGCGCCGGGAACCCTCGTGCTCTGGGAGGCGCAGTACGGCGACTTCGCGAACAGCGCGCAGGTTATCATCGACCAGTTTATCGTCTCGGGCGAGGCCAAGTGGCGGCAGCGTTGCGGGTTGGTGCTGCTCCTGCCACACGGATACGAAGGCCAGGGCCCGGAACACTCCAGCGCGCGCCTGGAGCGGTACCTGCAGCTCGCGGCAGATGGTAACCTGCGCGTTGCGTACCCAACAACCGCCGGCCAGTACTACCACCTGTTGCGCCGCCACGCTGCGCTGCTGCGAGTAGACCCGCGCCCCCTCGTGGTCATGACGCCGAAGAGTTTGCTGCGCAGCCCGCGCGCGGCAGCCTCGCTGCCCGATCTCTCTGACGTGACGTTCCAGCCCGTGATCAACGACCGGCAAGCACAGGATCGGGGGGCCGACGTGCACCGCGTCATCGTCTGCAGCGGCAAAATATACATGGATCTGGTAGCCAGCCCGAGGCACGCCGAAGCGCGCGAGACCGCGATTATCCGGATCGAGGAGCTGTCCCCATTCCCAGTGGACCAACTCGCGCGCGTACTTATGGGGTATCCGTTAATGAGCTCGGTGATCTGGGTTCAGGAGGAACCGAGGAACGCAGGCGCGTGGCCGTTTGCCGAGCCGCTCCTTCGCGAACTGCTATCTGACGGCATGCCGCTCGCCTACGTTGGACGCCCGCCGCGCGCTAGCCCGGCGGAAGGTTCCGTCGACCAGCACAACGCGGAGCAGGCACGTATCGTCGAGTCGGCACTCACCGGAGAGCCGGACCTGTATCCACAGAGTAATCTGGAGGGCGTAAAACATGTCGGCTGAGATCGTGGTTCCCGAACTGGGCGAGTCTATCGTCGAGGTTACTGTGCAGCGATGGCTGAAGCATGAAGGAGAGCGCGTAGACGAAGGCGACCCAATTGTCGAGCTGGAGACCGAGAAGGCGAACGTCGAGATCCCGGCCGGACAGTCCGGAGTACTCGCGTCCATCCATATTGGGGAGGGCGTAAGCGCTGCAGTAGGCGCTGTCCTCGGGGTCATCCGCACAGACTCGAACGCGAAGGAGCCTGTCACAGCCACGCTGTCTGCCGAGCCGTCCCGGAGAGATGACCAGACCCCGAACGGCGATGCCGACGAGGAGGCGGAGCACAGCCACCCGTCGGCGTCCCCTGGCGTACGCAGACTGGCGTCGGAGCATGCGGTGGACCTCGCGTCGATCCATGGCACGGGAGAGAGAGGTCGAGTCACGAGGGAGGACGTCCTCGGCCACGTGGAGAGCGCATCAAAGCATGCCACACCAGCGCGTGCCGCACGGCTACCAGCGGCTCCAATTCCGCAACCGGCGCCTACATCATCGAGTCGGGAGACCCGTAGGCGGATGTCCACCCGCCGCAGGACGATAGCCCGCCGCCTCGTGGAGGCACAGCAAACGGCCGCGATGCTCACTACGTTTAACGAGGCGGACATGTCCGCCATCATCGAGTTGCGCCGCCGGAGAAACGAGGAGTTCATGAAGCGCCACGGCCTGAAGCTCGGCTTCATGTCGTTCTTCGCCAAGGCGGTGGTGGGTGCACTGCGGGAGTTCCCGTACCTCAACGCGGAAATCGACGGCGACGACGTAATCCTAAAACAGTACTACGACATTGGCATTGCGGTTGGCGTGCCAGAGGGATTGGTAGTGCCTGTGGTGCGGGACATGGACTGCAAGAGCTTCGCGCAGATTGAGCGTGAGATAGCGGACCTCGCGACCCGCGCGCGAGAAAATAACCTCGGCCTCGCGGACCTGCGGGGCGGCACTTTTACGATCACGAACGGCGGTGTGTACGGGTCACTTATGTCGACTCCAATTCTGAACACGCCGCAGGTCGGCATTCTCGGGATGCACGCCACGAAGGAGAGGCCGGTAGTCGTTGCGGGTGAAATCGCCGTGCGGCCGATGATGTATCTCGCGCTTACATATGATCACCGGATCGTAGACGGCAGCGACGCGGTGCGGTTCCTCGTGCGCGTCAAGTCACTGGTCGAGGACCCGGAAACCCTGCTGCTGGAGGGGTGAGGTCTCGCCGCATTTTCGCCCGTATCCGTGGTGTACACTGAAAGGACCAGTCTGGAAGACAACACTAGCGCGCCTAAATGCACCGAGAAGCGAATGAGCCTCCGTGTCCGAACGATCCCTCCCGCGACTCCTCGTGATCTTGCTGCTCACCGCAATGCTGACTGCCTGCGGCGCCGAGAGGGCCGCACTCCCGTCTCGCGTGTACGTGGCAATCGGCGCGTCTGATTCCGTCGGGGTCGGTGCGCGCAAGCCCGAGACGGAGGGCTGGGTGCCACGACTCCAGGCCACGATGCCCGAAGGCACCCAACTCGTAAACCTCGGTGTCTCTGGCGCAGTGTTCTCAGAGGCGCTCGATCAGCAGCTTCCAGTCGCGCTCGACGCGCAGCCAACAGTTGTGACGGTCTGGCTCGCGGTGAACGACCTGAAGAACGGCGTGTCGCTGCGGCGATACGAGCGCGACCTGAACCTGCTCCTCATGGAACTGAAGTCGACCGGTGCAACCGTGCTGGTTGGTAATATGCCGGACCTTACGAGCCTGCCCTTATCCGACGCGGTGCTGCAAGCATATGGCACCCCCAGTCGCGTCGCGTTACACGCCGAGATCGCACGTTGGAACGCGAGCATCGCCCGTATTGCGTCCCGCCACGGCGCAATTATCGTCGACCTGCACGCCGGTTGGCGGGAGTTGCGGACGCACCCGGAGTACCTCAGCGGCGATGGTTTCCATCCGTCCTCCCAAGGCTACGCGCGCCTCGCGCAGGTCTGGCGGGCACGGCTCCAGTCGACGCCGCGCTGATGCAAGCGGATACCCCCCGCCCGCGAGCCAGGACCCGGTATGCCGCGAGTGGGGCCGGTAGGATGGAGCGGGTCTTTGGCGTTCCCACCACGCCGATCGCGATCGCGCTTGCAGCGCTTTGGCTTCTCTGCGCGCTTGTGGTCGTCGCGCTTGGGTTGCGGAACCGAGTGCTGGTCAGGCTTGCTCTGCGGCAGATTCCACGGCGGCGGGCGCAGACGGGGCTTGTCACGCTCGGGCTAATGCTGTCATCAACGATCATCACGACAGCGTTCGGCACGGGTGACACGATGAGCCACGCAATCCGCACCGTCGAACCGCCAGTCTCGGGCGCGCTGATGAAGTGATCGCTCCCGGCGAGGGGTCCGTGCACCGGGAGCGTCGGCGTACGCTGCGTGGCCTGAATCTTGGCGACGTGGTCGCGAGCGCTGGGGGGGGACACCTTATTGACAGGATGAAACCGTTGGGCCCTATTCCCCCAGATCGATAATGACATTCTTGTCCGAGAAGAGCTCGCCATCCCCGACCCTGAGTAGCAGCCCCTTGGCATTCTTTGGAACTTCGAATATTACTTGCCACTGGCGTTTCAGACCTGGGTTGATTTGCTCGAATATGAATGACTTGTTGTCGAGTACATAAAAGTAGCCATCCTCTAACGCCTCGAATTCTCGCCCCTTGTCATCAATCACAGTGAGACTACCACTTCCTACATGGAGTGACTGTCTACCCCGGTTCCGGATCGTGCCCTCTACTATGACGAAGAAGCCTTGGGCCTCGAGAGTTTCTGAGTACTCCGCCGTCAACCGCTTTGGCTTACTCACTTTCCTGATCGTCCACACCAAGTTCCCGGTTGTCCCTGGCTTACCTAGTTTGATCGTCTGTGAGATTTCCTCATCTCCCCTGGGAGGCGCTGCAATGGGTTTCGGCTCAAAAGTCACAGCCACGGTCTGAGCAGCAC
>JACDAU010000034.1 GCA_013695265.1 Chloroflexia bacterium | reverse complement strand
TCTCGGGTGTACACGGGGTTGAGGGCGTCCGCCGCCCGCACGCGCAGGGTCAGGATTGCCGTAAGCATCGCGGTGCCAAAGCCGCCGCCCAGGAAGAACGCCATGCTATTGATACTCAGCCCCGAAGACTGGTGGTCCCGACCAACGGCAAGCGACACCATCGTGGCGATCGGCGAGTTCATGAGGGCGAAGCCCACACCTTGTATCGCGGAGAGCAGGCTCACGAGCCAGACCGCGTTACCCACCCCGACGGAGGAGAAGGTGAGTTGCGCCACGAGGATCACCACCAGCCCAACCCGCAAGGGGAGCCGCCCCCCGATGCGGTCGACGAGACGCCCGGCCACGGGTCCCAACGTTGCCACGGCGAGGGCGTTTGGCAGCAGCACGAAACCGATCTGCACTTCTGAAAGGTTGTAGTCGCGGTTGAGCAGCAGGGGCAGGGAGATGAACGTCGCGACATTTGCCGTCATCGCGCAAAAGCTCACGACTACGAGCGCGATGAACCGGCCGTTATGCAGCAGCGCGCGCGGCACGAATGGACTCGTCGTGAGCCGCTGTCGGAGCACCAGTAATACGAAGGCGACCAGGGAAACCGCCGCCGCGCCGAGCACTACAGGCGCGGTTGCGTCCCCACGCACGCCCTCCGTCGCAGCGAGCAGCGCGCCACCGACACCGAGCCCGAGGAGGACGCCGCCTAGCAGGTCGATGCCCTCGCCGGGCCGGCGCTCGCTGGGCGGCAACACGCGCATCGCCACCGGAACGATCAGTCCAGAGAGGGCGCTGAGGAGGAACATCGCGTGCCAGTTCAACAGACCGGTGATGGTTCCGCCGACGATCGGTCCCACTGCGGCGCCGGAGCCGACGGTCGCGCTCACGTATCCGAGCGCGCTGCCCCGCCTCTCGGGCGGATACACACCGCTGATGATTGCCATGCCCAGGCCGGCTATTGACGCCGCGCCGGATGCCTGAGCGATCCTGCCGGCAAGTAGCAGCGGGTAGCTCGGCGCAATCGCGCAGCCAAGCGAGCTAACGGAATAAACACAAAGCCCGATCACGAAGAGCCGGCGGGCACCGAACCGGTCCGCGAGCCGTCCATAGAACGGCACGGCCACGCCAAACACCAGCAGATACCCGGTTGCTATCCATCCGAGCCGCGCGGGCTCGAGTCCAAAGTCGCGTCCTATTGCGGGCAGCGCGATATTCACCATCGTACCGTTTAGCACATTGAAGAAGAGCGCGCTGCACACAACCAGCAGCGTGAGTTGCTGCTGACTGCGCCCATGTACCAGGTGTGTAAGCCTCGCCGTCACTGTACCTCGCCTCGTCCCGGTGTTCTGAGCACGTCGTGCACCACGGCCCGTGGCATCCTCCATGTATAACAGATCGGGACGGTCGGGGCGGTTCACCAACGCACTGTTGAGTGTGGCGCGAGCGGTGCGGTACAGTAACGCACACGTATGGAGTAGAAAGAGGTCGCATGATTACCGCCAATAGCCAAGCCCAGCAGGAGATCGTCGAGACCGCGCGCTCGCTCGCGCCAACCTTCGCGGCGCGTGCGGCGCAGCACGATCGCAAGAACTCCTTCCCGCACGAGAACTACGACGACCTCCGGCGCGCGGGCTACCAGGCACTCACAGTGCCCCGAACGTTTGGTGGCAGGGGAGCGGGGTTACTTGACACCTGCCTCGGCCAAGAGGAGCTTGGCGCCGGCGACGGGGCGACCGCGCTTGGCATCGGTATGCACCTCGGGCTCTTCGGCAGGCTCGCGGAAGATCAGACCTGGCCGCCCGCGATGTGGGAGCGGGTGTGCCGCGAAGTAGTGAATCGGGGGGCGCTCGTGAACGCCGCAGCAACGGAGCCGGAGATGGGGTCGCCGAGCCACGGCGGCCTGCCCACGACGACGGCCCGCCGCGTCGATGCGGGCTGGGAGATCTCCGGGCGCAAGACGTTTACGACGCTCGCGCCGGTCCTCGACTACTTCGTGGTGCTCGCCGCAGTCAACGAGCGGGAGCGGGGCAACTTCCTGGTTGAGCGCGGCACACCGGGACTCTCGGTCGTGGAGACCTGGGATGTGCTCGGTATGCGCGCGACGGGATCGCACGATCTTGTGCTGGAGAACGTTGTGGTGCCCGAAGAGGCCCGCATCGTACCGCCGCCGGACCGATCCCCCCGTGATGGGGGGAGCGGCAGGGCGTGGGCGGCGCTCCTGCTCTCGGCAGCGTACCTCGGCGTGGCTCGCGCGGCCCGCGACTTCACCGCGCAGTACGCGCAGGAGCGCGTGCCAACCGGCCTCGGCAAGCCGATCGCAGAGCTGGAGAGCGTGCAGGAGAGCCTGGGACGGATGGAACTTGCGATACGCGGTGCGCGCCCGGCGCTGCTGGACACCGCGGCGGCGTGGGACCGTGATCCCACGGACAGGGCGCGGCTCACCCCGGACATCGCGGTGGCGAAGTGTCTCGCGACGAACGCAGCGATCGAGGTGACGGACATCGCGATGCGCACGGTTGGCGGTCCGGCCCTCTCGCGCACCCTGCCTTTGGAACGATTATTCCGCGATGCGCGGGCCGGGTTGTATAACCCCCCGCAGGATCCAGCAACGCTGAAGCTGCTGGGCCGGTGGGTGCTGGGCGAGGAGCAGCCGCTCGCGTAGGGCGATTCGCCCTCCTCATCAGCGCTTCCGCGTTAGCGGCTGTGCAGGGCGTGGTAGGCGACAATGCCGAGGGCGACATGGACGTTCAGCGATTTGATCTCGCCGTACATCGGGATGTAGATCGCGATATCGCATACCGCAAGCGTCCGGCGAGTCACCCCGTGGTACTCGTTGCCCTATATGGCACCGAGTCGCCAGTCACCTCGACCGCGCAGCTCGTGTACCCTTGTGGTTGCAGCGCGGTTCTGGCTTCCGCGGAGTACTTCGTGTAGCGCCAGGAGACTCGGCGGTGAGTGCTGCGACCGACACCGGCGATGGTCTGATCAGGCGGGCAGGGGGCCCCACCCGTGAGGAGGATCTCGCCCGCGCCGCACGCGTCCGCGATGTGGAACGCCGCGCCCACGTTCACCGGATCCTCGACGTCCTGGAGTACGAAGGCGAGCGCCATCGGCGGCCGCTCGGCGCTCTGCTTCAGGAAGTCCTTGAGCCCCTTGCCTTTGAGTTGCTTCACCAGGCCTCCTGCGCTACTCCTTCATCGACAAGCAACTGCGATACCGCCGTTCGGAGATCGCCCCCCTGGCGACCGCCTCCTTCACGGCGCAGCCCGGCTCGTGGGTGTGGCTGCAATCGAGACGGAAGCGGCAGAACCCCAGGTACGGGCGCATCTCCGGGAAGAGGCCGTCGATTTCCTCCGGTTCCACGTCCCACAGGCCGAGCTCGCGCATCCCCGGCGTATCAACAACACTTCCGCCGCCATCGAGCGGAAACATCTCCAGGTGGCTCGTGGTGTGCATGCCTTTGTTCGTATGCTTGCTCACCTCCCCGACGCGCAACCCAAGACCCGGCTGGATTGCGTTGAGCAGGCTCGTCTTTCCCACGCCCGATGGACCGGCAATCACCGAGGCGCGCCCGTGCAACGCCTCCCGGAACGCCTCGATACCCACGCCCCCTGCGGCGCTGGTGAGGAGCAC
>JACDAU010000530.1 GCA_013695265.1 Chloroflexia bacterium | reverse complement strand
CTCGCGTACAGTATCGTGCCCTGCGCATCACCCACGGCGATTATATCCGGCGTGTGCTGAACCATCTGCCAGAACTGGTTATCGGTCTGCTGCAACGTCGGCTCAATCCAGGCGCGTTCGCGGCTGGTCTCCAGGTCTTCGGTCATTCCCCTCGTTCCTGCAACGGACATGCTGGTGTGCCCTGGCCGCGTTGATACCGGCGTGCGCTGGCGGCGGGGCAGAACTGCGCCTGGCATGGTGGCAAGCCATCGCAGCGCATCCGGTGGGTGAGCAGCCTATTGGTCGATTTCTTCGATCACCGCTTTCTTGTGGATGCAGTGTACCATGACCGGGTGAGTGGGAACGCGCGAGGCTCTCGCGTTCCGGAAGAGCCAAGCCGCAATCGCTCAGCCGGGGCTGGTCTCACACCACTTCGAGTGCGTCCGCGTCTGGCGTCGGTGGCCGATGCGACGAAGTTTCGCGCTGGTACCAGAACGAGGTCGAGGCGATGTCGTCCTGCAGGGGCAGGTAGCGTCCCCCGGATCGCCACCCGAGCGCCTGGATCGTGACGCGGAGGTCCGACTGAAACCGGATCGGGTCCATGATGTGCCAGCGGTACATCCCGAAGCGTTGCTGACTGCGGTACAAGCCGTCCGGACGCAGAACCTGATGTAGTCCCAGGAACGGCGTCGAGTACGCGGCATAGCCCTGCCCGGGCACGTCGAAGTTCCACGCGCCGCCGAAGTAGTCCTCGGTGCCGGTGCCGCAGATGGTGGGATACTCGGTGTCACCATCGAGGTAGAACTTGATCTCGCCCTCACCCCACCAGCCAGTGTTGTTCGCGCCCCAGGCGATGTAGGCGCCGACGTAGTGACCGCTGCCCTGGATACCGTCCAGGAGGGTGTGCACCTCCGCGTATGGCAGTGGGTTGCTCCGGTTCCAGGCCGCGTGAAAGCAGGCCGCATCGTCGGGTATATCCGTCGTGGTGTAGTCCACCTGGTAATATACGACCGCATCCGTTTGGGACACGTTCGCGAGGGTGATTTTCGCCGATCCGCGAAACGGCATCTCCCAGTAGCTGTTGAACCCGCCGTGAGGATTCACCGCGACGGGCAGACTGTTGACGGGCGCGTACTCGCCCCAGCCGTTGCAGAAGAAGTCGCCGAGGGGAACCTCGACCGCCGGCTGGGGATCGCCGTCCCAGTGCATGCGCAACAGCAGGCTGCGCCAGTGGTCGCGGTGGGTGGTGATCCATATATGCTGAATGGCGCCGGGGCCGTCTATGTCGGCAAGGGTGGCCGTCTCCCCTGCCTTCAGCACAATGCTCGGCGATACCTTCCAGCCACGACCGAGGTCCGTCGCCGCTGCTGCGCCAGTGCCCTCGGTCGCCATGCCCCCGCTGCCCGGTGCTCCGGTGGGATTCTCGGGGCTGATGGATCGTGTGTTGGCGCTCGATAAGCGGGAGAGATTGCCCAGGCTCATGCCGAGTCCATTAAAGCCAGCCATTGTGATGCCTCCCTTGCCGCCATTTCGGGGCGGCGCCGCGCGTTCGGTGATCCGCTGTCGCTGGTCGGGACGGACCGCTAGCCGTCGATAGACCTGCTGTGCAAGCCAGAAACACGAAGGCCCGGTCCAGCACTATGCTACACGACCTGGAAAGTTTGTGAGCGCCACACCTCGGACGCATCAGAGCGGCCAGATGGGAGGTTCTCGCTGATAACAACACCTGTAGAGACGTTATATATAACGTCTCTACAACGTCCGCAGCCTGTCCTGGTCGTGCACGAGCGGGCGCGGCAATGGTGAGGGCTGTGTGCTTTTGGGTGTCTGCTATAATCCGCGCCGCACGGTGGCTGTATTGATGCCGCACAGATACTATGTGGAACTGCAGGTAACGGGAAGGAACATGGCGGGTGAGCGAGAGCCTGGTGGCGTACTGGGTGGCGTGGAGCCGGGTATCGGGCGTCGGCTCGGTGCGGGCGCGGACTCTGGAGGATCGGTTCGGCAGTTTGCGGGTGGCGTGGGAAGCGGACTCGTTCCAGCTCAAGGCGGCGGGGGTGGGCGACCGCATGGTGGGAGAGATCATCCGCCAGCGCCGGGGCATCGACCCCGATCGTGAGATGGAGAAGCTGCTAGCGGCGGGCATCGGGGCGTGCGCGCTGCCGGACGCGGCGTACCCGTCGCGGCTGCGCGAGGTTCGGAACCCGCCAATGGTGCTGTACTCGCGCGGGGAGCGCACCGCTGCGGACGAGCTGGCGGTGGCGATCGTCGGCACGCGGCGGGCGAGCACGTATGGCCGACAGATGGCGGAGCGCATCGCGGCGGGGCTGGCGCGCAACGGGGTCACGGTCGTGAGCGGGCTGGCGCGGGGGATCGACGTAACCGCGCACCGGGCGGCGCTGGATGCGGGTGGGCGGAGTCTCGCGGTGCTGGGCAGCGGGGTGGACCAGGTGTATCCGTGGGAGAACCGGGGGGTTGCGGATCGGTTGATGGAGTCCGGCGCGCTGCTCAGCGAGTACGCGCCGGGCACGAAGCCGGACGCCCGCAACTTCCCGCCACGCAACCGGATCATCACCGGGCTAAGTCTGGGGCTGGTGGTCGTCGAAGCGGACATCAAGAGCGGCGCAATGATCAGCGCGGGGTTTGCCGCGGAGCAGGGGCGCGAGGTAATGGCCGTTCCGGGCGCGGCGACCAGCCGGGGGAGTGAGGGGCCACACTATCTCGTGAAGTAGTGGACGCAATTGTACCTGCCAGCGGAATGCTCGCGGTGATAACCCATCGTTCCTCGCAGGTTGATGGGTATAGTTTTACCTGTACCTCGAGCGCCTCCAGTGCAAGTCGCTTGTCTTCATACGTGAGTTCCTCAAGGCGCGTTGCCACGGTCTCGCACCATGAGCTGACACTGCTTACTTGCGCATCCGCAGCAGCCCAGGTATCCCGCCGCCGAAGCACAGTATCGCGCTCGCCGAGGAACTGGCGCTTTTGATCTGCGAGCAGTTGCAGCTGCCTTGCGAGCGGCGCTATCGCATCGGGGTCGCTG
>JACDAU010000522.1 GCA_013695265.1 Chloroflexia bacterium | reverse complement strand
AGTCGGCACATTCAATCTCAACAACCTGTTCTCGCGGTACAGCTTCCGGGCGGAGGCCCCGACAGACAATGATCCGGCGCTCACAGTCTCGGTCACGTATTCCTTCGCGGACCCCAGCGCGTACCGGGTGCGAACGTTTGGTGGACGACTCGTGGATGCCAAGCCCGCCGAGGAGCGCGAGACGATCGCGCGGCGAATTCGAGCGATGGACGCGGACGTGCTCGCCGTGCAGGAGGTTGAAGATATCGACACCCTGCGCTTTTTCGCCGCCGAGGAGCTGAGCGGCATGTACCCATACCAGGTGCTTATCGAAGGCAACGACCCCCGGCTGATCGATCTCGGGCTGCTGTCGCGACTGCCCATTGGGGCGGTGACCTCCTGGCAGCAGGCGGTTCACCCGGAGGCTCCGGAAACACCGGTCTTCAGTCGGGACCTGCTGGAGGTGGAGATCCTCAACCAGGGACGAACCCGGCGCTTGTTCACGCTCTACAACAACCACCTCAAGAGCCGTTTCGTGCCGCCAGGACAGGACCCCGCCGTGGAAACACGCCGGGCAGACACAAAGCGCCGGCGGCAGGCCGAGACGGTCGCGCGGATCGTCGGCGCCCGCACGCGCCCTTCGAGCCGGTACGTCATACTTGGCGACCTGAACGACCCACCGGAGTCACCCTGCCTTGCACCGCTGCTGACCGCATCGGAGCTTGGACTGGTAAACGGCCTTGCAAGTCCAGAGGAGACTCGGCCCGCACGGCCGGACACGCCCCCGCCACCCACAACCGCGTGGACACACCGGTATAAGTCGGTAGGCCAGCCTGCGCAGTATCATCTGTTCGACCAAATATGGCTAAGTCCTGCGCTTGCCCAGCGGCAGACTGGGGCGTGGATCGACCGGCGCACGAAGCACTCCGGCGACGGCAGCGACCACGACCCCGCGTGGGTGCGCTTGCGTCTGTAAGGTGCAGCGCCGGGCGTGGGCCATTACAATGGCCGCGTGAGTGATGCAAACGCGCCCGTGGGGGTGTTCGACTCAGGGCTGGGGGGGCTCAGCGTGCTGCGGGAGATTCAGCGTCTCTTGCCCGCCGAGCACGTGCTGTACTACGGCGACAGCAGCCACTGCCCATACGGCGGCCGTCCGCCCGAGTATATCCTCGGTCGAAGCACGGCGGTTACGGACTTTCTGGTGGAGCGAGGCGCGAAGATCATCGTCGTCGCGTGCAACACCGCTACCTCCGTGTGCATCCCCGAGCTGCGCGCCCGCTTCTCGATACCGATCGTCGCGATGGCGCCCGCCGTGAAGCCCGCGGCCGCCGCAACCCGATCAGGAAAGATCGGTGTGCTCGCGACGCCACGCACCGTCACGGGCGAGAGCCTGGCGGCCTTGATTCGCGAACACGCCCGTGACACCGAGGTCTATCCGATGCCCGCGCCTGGGCTCGTGGAGTTAGTGGAGGCGGGAAAACTCTCCGGGCCGGAGGTGGAAGACGCGCTTCGCCCGCTGCTCGGTCCGCTGCTGGAGAAGGGCGTTGATACCATCGTGCTTGGCTGCACGCACTATCCCTTCCTGCGCGACGCGATCTGTGATCTCGCCGGACCCGGACTGGCAATCATCGATAGTGGGGAGGCGGTAGCTCGGCGCACGCGGGATGTACTCACCCGCCAGGGTCTGCTGCGGCCAGGGAGCGGACAAGGACGCCTGGAGTTGTTCACGAGTGGCACGGCGGAGCACGTCGGCCAGGTCGCCTCGCGGCTCTTGGGAGAGAAGGTGACGGTGGCACATGCCGCTGTCCCGCCTGATGTATCCATTTGATGCCCTGAGCCAGGAGGGATCGGGTAGCACGACCAACGGCGCTGTATGCTTCGCGCCTCGCTGATTGGATCGAGGGTCCCCTTTTCATCGCAAGCAGGCATGACGCATCATCATCCACACTGTCGGGCACATCTCATCCGTCATATACCCGCTCTCTGACTTCAGCAACCATTGACAGTCCCGTACACGAGAAGTAGGCCGTGACGGCTTGGAACGGAAGGAACCACTCTCATGAGACGCCCGCACTTCGAGGGACTGTGGCGCAACTCGGACTTTCTAAAGCTCTGGGCTGGACAGACGGTTTCGGTGTTTGGCTCCCTGATCACGGGGTTCGCCCTGCCGCTCGTGGCAATCCTGACGCTCCAGGCAAGTCCGTTTCAGGTGGCGCTGCTCGGAGTGGCGGAGCTAGCGCCGGGAATGCTGTTCGGGCTTTTTGCGGGCGCGTGGGTGGACCGGCTACGCCGCAAGCCGCTGATGATCCTCGCCGACCTCGGACGGGCCGCCCTGCTC